>WQRM01000067.1 GCA_009786735.1 Oscillospiraceae bacterium
TAGCATCGGCAACACGACTGCGGCAACCGGCAAAGGTTTCGCCATCGGCTCGGCTGCGCTGAGCTCCTTGGCGCTGCTGGTGAGCTTCATCACCATTGCTGCCCAGCGTGTGGCAGAGTATCATCCCGACCGCGCGGCGGAGTATCCCGGGCAGTTCGCCGGTTTGAACCTGAGCATCACCAACCCGGCTGTGCTGGTTGGTTTGTTCATCGGCGCGGTGCTGGTGTTTGTGTTCAGCGCAATGACGATGAACAGCGTGCAAAAAGCTGCGCAAAGCATCGTGGTGGAAGTGCGCCGTCAGTTCCGCGAAATCAAAGGGCTGATGGAAGGCACCGCCGAAGCAGACTACAAAACCTGCGTTGATCTGTGCACCAAAGGCGCGCTGCGCGAAATGATCATGCCGGTTATCCTCGCTGTGGTTGCACCTGTGATCACAGGCATGATTTTCGGCATCGAAGGCGTGGTTGGGCTCATCGCAGGCGCGACCGTGGTTGGTTTTGCCGTGGCGGTGTTCATGGCCAACGCAGGCGGCGCGTGGGACAACGCCAAAAAGTATATCGAAAGCGGCGCGCACAACGGCAAAGGCAGCGACAACCACAAAGCTGCCGTCATCGGCGACACCGTGGGCGACCCCTTCAAAGACACCTCCGGCCCTGCGCTGAACACGCTGTTTAAGATGATCACGACCGTGTCGATCGTGTTCGTGAGCGTCATTGCGGCCTACGCGCTGTGGTACCAGTTCTAGTGGCGAATTATGCGAGTTTTCAGGGGGCGGGCAGCCGCTCGTCCCCTTTTTCTTGGCCCTTTAGCTCAGTTGGTTAGAGCCCCCGACTCATAATCGGGTAGTCCACAGTTCAAGTCTGTGAAGGGCTACCATGTAAAGACGCTAATATTGCTACAACAGTTAGCGCACAAAGAAGCCCCAAACAGCGGTGTTTGGGGCTTTTTTCTTGTTTTCGGAGTGTGGAAAATGCGTGGTTAGTCCACTTAAGGTGCAATATGCGTGGCATGGTTTTCACGATACCCCCGTTTCGTGTATTTATGTTGCAAGGTTAAAATGTAAGCGTCAAATAGAAAAGCACCTGTACAGGTGCTTTTCTATTTGACGCTTACCTGCAAAAGACCTTCGTGAAGGATTATTTTACCGGCAAGCAAGCGAAGAATGAGGGCCAACTGGCGCGGTATTATGCGCAGGGATGGCACGAGGCGATTGTGGGAAGGGAAGCAGAATGAATGCGATCAACTAATATATTGCAGAAAAAATGAAAAGAGGAAGAAAATTTTCCAAGCATATTGTTCTAGAGGCTATTGTGTGGTATAATGTTTATAAGCTGTGCGCTAATATTATTTGGGGAGGCACCTAAGTATGATTTCTTCTTTGAAAATCAGGAAGCTCTTTGGACGTTTCAACTATGACATCGAAACAAAGCCTGGCGGTGTTACAATTATCACGGGGCCAAATGGATACGGAAAATCTACCATCCTCTTAATTTGCGAGGCTATTAGCCAAGGAAATTTTAGGTTTTTCCTTGAGCTGGAATTTGAAGAGATTGTTTGTGGTTTTGCAAACAAGGAGACGCTCAGTATCAAAAAAGCACGCGATACTGAGGGCATTATTATTGATGATGTCCGTTGTTCTCGCCAAACCTTTATGCGAATATTGCATGGAGGGGTTCATCCGTATATTAGGCGCAGAGGACCTGGGGCATGGCAAGATATCCGTACCGGTCAATTTTTCGACGAAATGCCTCCGCAAATAGACATATTGGATTTCCCGGAAGTTCTCGAAGGAATGGCAGATGACACCAAAAAGGAATTGGAGGATCTTCGAAGCAAAATTGAACTAATGAAAAAGTGGGGCGGAGATACAAGGCTGATACCTGCGCAACGTTTGATCAAAAGAAATAACGCCTACTCTCGCCATGCTCGAGAAGAAGAAAGCCTGCAAGAAGTTATCATAGATTTGCCCAAACGGCTAAAGAGTATCATCGACAAAGTTTCTACTGAGTATTCAGCAAAGGCAAACCAGCTTGACAGCACATACCCTAAGCGATTATTGACGTCAAATGATGCAATTAACGACACAGAATATACCACTCATTTTGGCGAAGCAAGTCAGAAATTCGAAAAACTAAAAGAATACAATTTGGCGGAAATGCCTTTGCTTGAGCAAGGTGCTTTTAACGACAAATATGCAACGGCACTTAAAATCTATTTCGATGATTTTTTTTCAAAGTATGAGGTTTTCGAACGACTAATTAAGCAATTAGATTTATTTACAACTATATTAAACGGTAGATTAAGCTTCAAGAAAATTGTTATATCTCGGGGAGAAGGTTTTTTGGTTAGCGACACATCCGATGAAACTCGTGTGCTAGAGCTTGAAAAGTTATCTTCCGGAGAAAAACAGGAGATATATCTGTTTTTTGACTTGATTTTCATGGCGACCGAAGGCTTACTCCTGCTCGTTGATGAACCTGAACTTTCACTTCACGTTGTTTGGCAACAAAAATTTTTAGACGACTTACTTCAAGTGACGAATCTAAATGATTTGAAAGTTGTAGTAGCGACTCATTCGCCAACAATCATTGGCTCTCATTGGGATATTAATATTGATTTAGGAGAGCTGTATCATGGCAACTAACCTAGTCAGAGAGAATAGAACTGCTGATGAAATTAAAAATGAGATTAAATTAACGCTGTCCGCAAGGCAAGGAAATCCAGTTTTCATTATTGTAGAAGGAAAGGATGATGTTGATTTTTTCAAAGATTTGACAGCCGAGGAAGTTATCCTATATAAATCGCCAGCGGGGAAACCAGATGTTTATCGCATCGTTGAATCTTTTTCTGAAGCGTCAGTAATTGGCGTTTGTGATCGTGATTATGATGAACAATCTCCTCCTGAGAAAATTTTCTTGTATGACTATTCATGTCTGGAAGTAATGCTTGTTTCGAACGGTAATGTTTGTTCAAATGTGTTTCGCGTTCTACATATACCGTCTGCAACAACTTTATTGTCATTGATGAAGCAACTTCGATGGCTTTCTTGTCTTCGCAAGCTAAACTGTTTGCACGAGTGGGGAATGCGTTTTAGCGGCCTATCCATTAGCAATGTTTTTGTAGATTTAGTGTTTGATAAGGACAAGCTGATTGCATCGTTGAGGCAACAAAATAATAATGACGCCTTAGTTGATGATTCATGTTCAGCGATTATTGCTTTCCAAGAAAATAAAATTTGCAATGAAGCGGACTTGGCGGGGATAACGCAGGGACATGATTTGATACAACTAATTCAGTGCTATCATGCGCATTACGCCAAAAAGAACAAACGCAATCCATTGAAGATAGACGCAATAAAAACTTCAATTTATACCGCATACTTTGCCGCGAAAGCATTTGAGTCGTCTGCCCTGTTCGGTCATATAGGAACGTATGAACAAAAACATAGCTTGGCTTTTTTGAAACGATGATGAATGGCCTAGCTTTTTTTGGGAAGCTAACACCGATGGACCCTTGCGGTCAAGCGCATGCAATTTTTACACGATTACCCACAGGATTACACGATTGCACCACGGCATGCATTGTAGCAAAATCGTAGTATGGACACAGCACCTGCGGTGCGGCTCCGTCGCTTCGCTTCTCACGCAAAAAGCCCTTGCTAGACAAGGGCTTTTGTTATTTTTTCATGAGACTATCCATGGGGCTGAACCTTGGGTGCAAGATTATGGCTTCATGGCTAGTCAGGTGCACATAGCGTTTAACCATTTCAAGGCTTGTGTGACCTAATATCTGCTGTAGGCTGTAGATGTCACCGCCTGCCTGTAAGTACCGTGTAGCAAAGGAATGACGCAACAAATGAGGGTGCAGTCGGGGTATGTTGGCGGTGGTTTTGAGCTTGCGGAACGCTTGCTTAATTGTGCTTGGATTGAGGGCAATCAGGTTGTCTTTGACGAATAAAGGTGTCCCATGTTCGATGGGCGGGACTTGCTTATGTAACGGATGAGGGAACGCTTGGCATGCAGACCAAATGGAACGATGCGTTGCTTGTTGCCTTTGCCGTCAATAATGGCATAGCCCTCCAGAAGCCGTAGATTGCCCTGTAAGAGCGTTACGGCTTCGGCAAGCCTCTTTAGCAATTACGAGCACCTGTGAGGGTGCGTGTGTTGACGAAAACGCGATTCACCCGTTTACAGTGAGGCGCAAAAACTGGCTGTTCAGCAACACACCGACAGACGCACAAGCCAGCGCAGTCATATATTCGCTGATCGAAACTGCCAAGGCAAACGAACTAAATCCCCATGTATACCTTAAGCTTTTGCTAGAACGTTTATCGCAGGGAGTCGCGCCGGATGAGCGTTTGCCGTGGGGCGAAAAGGCACAACACTCCTGCCGGTAAGCAGGGGGCTGTATCCCAGTATTTGACGCGTACCGCCGCGCCGCAGTGGTGCGATGTACCGGTTTCGTGCGTAGGACATCTTTTTTGCTCTATTATCACGCATTCACTTTCGTGGGGCGTAAATTTATTTCTCCGCGAGAAATCCCTCATAAAAAATCACGCCCCCATTTTCATGGGAGCGCTTGCTTTTGCGTCACGCACTATGCGTCATTTTCATCCTCGTTTTCGCGCGAGCCACCTTTGCTGACATCCGCCACCGGGCGCTGCGACATCGCCGCCATCGCGCAGCAACACACAATCGTTTGCGCTGAATTATTTTGGTTCGCGCCATTTTGCACGGCGGCGGGCATGGCTACGTCATCCTGCATGCATTCCCAGCAGCAGTGCCAATGGTTGTCGTCGTGGTCGTGGTGATGGTGCGCTTGACCAACCAGCGCCGCCGACGGCACCGCCAACAGCAACGCCGCCGCAATCGCAACGGCCGAAATCTTCTTGTGCATGATAAATCGCTCCTCCTTTGGTTAGTTCAAGCTAACCCTTGGTTTAAGTATACCAAACTTCGGCGCGTTTGTCAAGGGGTTATTAAAAGATTGTGCGAAAAATCTTTTGCTTATTCACTCGGGCACAAAAATTCTGTGTTGACAAACGCGTCATACTATGTTAATATAGTAGTGATTTTTGCAAATGAAAAGTGCGCGGGTGTAGATGAAGCCACGTTTGTGACTTTTCAGCATCCGTGCGTTGTTTTTATGGGCGCTGGATAGGACACAGCGAAGCGACTTGCTCGCCGCAGGCGTGGCTTTTCGGTCGCGCTATTACTATGTACATTATTCTTCAAGGAGGTATATCATATTGCAGTGGGTGAAAGAAAACATTGGCGAAGTGCTGGAGGAGTTCAAGGTTAAGCCAGACGAAGGCCTGAGCCAACAGGAAGTGGAAGCACGCCAAGCCGTGCACGGCCTCAATGAGTTTGAGGAAGAACAAAAGAAAACCATGCTCCAACGCATTTTGCACCACCTGCGGGAAATCCCCACCATGGTGCTCATCGCAGCGGCGATTATCGCGGCGGTGGCGGCGGTGCTCTTTGCGATGGAAAACGGCTACTGGCGGGCGAGCGACATCGCCAAGGTGGTGGTCATCCTCACCATCGTCATCATCAATGTGTCGCTGGGCTTGTATCAAGAAGGCAAGGCCGAAAAAGCGCTTGAGGCGCTCAAAAAGATGAACGCCTTCAAAACCACCGTCATTCGCGCTGGGCTCAAGCAAGTGATTGAAGCGCCCTACCTCGTGCCGGGCGACATCGTGGAGCTCAACGCCGGCGATGTCATCACCGCAGACGCGCGGCTGATTGACTGCAGCAGCCTGCAAGTGGAGGAAGCGTCGCTGACCGGCGAAAGCGTGCCGGTGGAAAAAGACAGCGACGTGCAAATCACCGAAGAAAACGTGCCGCTGGGCGACCGCCTGAACATGGTGTACTCGGGCTGCTTGGTCACCGCCGGGCGCGGGCGCGCCGTGGTGGTTGCCACGGGCATGGAAACCGAAATGGGCAAGATTGCAAAATCGCTCAACACCACCCAAAAGCTGCTCACGCCGCTGCAACTGCGGCTGCAGCAGCTGGCTAAGCGGATCTCCGCCATTGCGCTCATCAGCGGCGTGGTGATGTTCCTCGTGGGCTTTTTCGTTTGGGGCAACAACTGGCTGGATATGCTCATCCTCGGTGTTGCGCTGGGTGTGGCCGCCGTGCCGGAGACCCTGCCGATTATCGTGACGATGATTTTGTCACACGGCGTGTTCAACATGGTCACGAAAAAAACCATCATCCGCCAAATCCCCGCCGTGGAAACCGTGGGCAACACCTCCGTCATTTGCAGTGACAAAACCGGCACACTCACGCAAAACAAAATGATTATCCAACGCGTTTGGGTTGCGGGCAACGACGAAAGCACCAAAGCCAAAGAGGAATTTTCGGCGGACGAAATGAACATGCTGGAGCTGCTCGCCAGCTGCACCAACGCGACCATCGACATCGTGGATGGTCAAGAAAGCGTGGTGGGCGACCCCACCGAAATCTCCATCGTGCGCCTGCTGGGCACGAAAAACCTCACCCGCGCAGACATGGATGCGAAGTATCCCCGCGTGCACGAGCTGCCCTTCGACAGCGGTCGCAAACGCATGACCACCGTGCACAAAACCGAGGACGGCTTCATCGCCATCACCAAAGGCGCGTTTGACCGCATGCCCGCCAACTGGGATGCCGCCCTGCAAGCCAAAGCCACGGAAATCCACGACACCTTTGCGCACAAAGCGCTGCGCGTGATTGCCGTGGGCTACCGCAAATACGCCGAGCTTCCGGCTGACTTAAGCGAAGAAGCGCTGGAAAAAGACATCACCTTCCTGGGCTTGGTGGGCATGATTGACCCGCCGCGCCCCGAAAGCGCGCAAGCCGTTGCCTGCGCACGTGAGGCAGGCATCAAAACCGTCATGATCACCGGCGACCACGTGGCAACCGCAGCTGCAATCGCCAAAGAAATCGGTATCATGGAAGAGGGCGACCGTGCCGTCACCGGCGTGGAGCTGACCACCATGACCGACGAGGAATTGTTCGACCAAGTGCGTGGCATCTCGGTGTATGCCCGTGTGAGCCCCGAAGACAAAATGCGCATCGTGCAGGCGTGGAGCGCGCACAACGAGGTCATCGCCATGACCGGCGACGGCGTGAACGACGCACCCGCCCTCAAAGCCGCCGACGTGGGCGCCGCCATGGGCATCACCGGCACCGAGGTGAGCAAAAACGCCGCGGACATGATTATCACCGACGACAACTTTGCCACCATCGTCGATGCCGTGGCAGAAGGTCGCACCAGCTACGACAACATCCGCAAGACCATTCAGTTCTTGCTGGGCGTGAACTTCGCAGAAATCTTCGTGCTGCTGCTGGGCATGCTGGTGTTCGGCGTAGCCACCATCACCGCGCTGCAAATCCTGTTCGTCAACGTCATCGCAGACGGTATCCCCGGCTTTTGCTTGGCGTTTGAAAAACCCGAACCGGGCGTGATGAAACGCAAACCGCTGCCCAAAGGCACCGGCGTGTTCGCACAGCGCACCGGCGTGTTCATCGCTTGTTATGCCGTCACCTTCTCCGTGCTGACCATGACGGCGTTTGCCATTGGCTCGTTCTTGATGCCCATGTATGCAACTTATTCCGGCGCAGGCAGCCGCTTCTTCGCCGACTTCGCCACCGGCACCACCATGGCCTTCATGGTGCTTTGCTGGGCATCGGCCATCAACGCATTCAACGTGCGCTCAACGCTTTCCATCTTCAAGTCCAGCCCCCTCACCAACCGCGGACTATTCTTCACCGTGCTGGGCAGCTTGGGCATCTCGGCGTCGCTGTCGCTGTTCCCGCTCACGCGTGACGTGTTTGGTCTGCAAGTTGTCACCGGCTTGCACTGGCTGATCATGGGCGGGCTTTCGCTGGTGCAAATTGTGGTGGGCG
>WQRM01000068.1 GCA_009786735.1 Oscillospiraceae bacterium
GTGGTGGTGGTTGCCAGCGGCGGGGGCGGGGGAGGCGGTGCTGCCGGTTGCGGTGTGACGATGATGAACGCACCGTTGCGCGTGGTGGTCATGCCGCGGTAGCTCACGGTATACACCACCGTGCCGGCATCAAAGGCCTGCATGCGTGAATCCGGCAGCGTGAATGTGCCGGTGAACGTGGTGAAGGCTTCGTCCAGTTCGCCGCGATAGTCGCCGTCGTCCATCGTCGCGCTTGGGCGCAGCGTGATGGTGCTGCCGCCGAGGCGAGCGGTCACGGTTGCGCCGTCAATGGCGATGGCGGAAACGTGCACGTGTGCGCCGCCGGGACCCTCAAGCCGCCCGGTTGGGCTCACGCTTTGCAGCAGCGTCACTTCATAGCGTACGTTGATGGTATAGCTCTGCCCGCTGTGGCGAAACGTGAACACGTTCGCGCCCGCTTGCAGGGTTTGGTTAAAGGAGAAATCGCCGTTTTGGTTGCGCTGCACTGGTTGGTTGTTCAGTGTCAGCGGGAGCAGGGGATTGCTGCCGCCCACAAAGTTGAGAGCCGGCGATTGCACGGTGATGTTTTGCGTGGCGCGCACGTTATCCACGGGGCGCTGCAGCGAAAACCCGCGCGTGAGCACGTTGGTGTCCAGTGTGCCAGCAAAAAAGTCGCTGAGCATTTGCGCTGTGCCATTTTCGGCGGGCACTTCGTTGGCTGCAAGCAGCGCCACGGGGTTCGGCATAATCTCTTGCAGTGTGCCAAACAGCCCCAGCACTTCCTCGGCGCTGCCGGTGGGCAGTGCTTCGCGCATGTCCAGCATGGCGGTGACCACGGTGTCGGTCTGCTGCTGTGCCCAAGCGGCGAACTCTTGCGCCTGTTGTGGCTGCACGCCGATGAGCAACTGCGCGTTTTCCACCAGTTGCGACACCGTTACGGCGGGTTGTGCCTGCGCGAGGTCTGCCGCCTGCAGCAGCACCGGCAGATCAAGCCCGGCTTGTTCCAGCAGCGTTTGCACGTAAAACGCAAACAACGCCAGTTGGTCGCCATCGGGATCTTGCGCCCCCAAGTCTGCCAGCATCACCGCATCAAAAGATGTCTCTTCGATCAAGCGCGCCAGCCCCTCTTGGGTTTGCTGCAACACGCCTTGCACCGGCGGCAGCAAGGTGAGCGTGCGGTGCATCTCTTGCTCGCCCAGCACTTGCAGAATCTGCACTGCCTGCGCGAGCTCGTCGGTGTCGTAGCGCTCAAGCGGCGGCAGCACCACTGAGCGGAAGCCGCGTTGCACCAGGTCTTGCGCAGTTTGCAGCGCAAAATCGGTCAGCACGGCGGTGTGCTCGGTTTGTTGGAACGCGGGCTGCCATTGTGCAGCCGCAATCACCGGCATGGTTTGTTCCACTTCTTCGGTCGCAGCAGCAAGCGTTTGCGTGGGTAGCACAGGCTGCTGCATGCCCAACGTGGAGGTATACACAAACATAAAGGTGCTCACCATGCCAAAAAAGAACATAGTCAGCACGGCGCCGGCGGCGATTTTCCATTTTCGTTCATGTGTTTTTTTCATCAATATCAAGCCCCAGTTTATGCGATAAATTACTAAAGTGTAGTTAGTAACAGTATAGCATTGTGCGCGGGGCTTGGTCAATGGTTTTTTGCTGCTTTTTCTTCCTTATTAGATACGCCTCGCCCTTTTACGGCAAATTTTGTGGCGTTTTCTCTCCACAATTGACAAAATAGCCCGTTTCGCTTTGGGCAAATTCTACCAGATCATAGTCGAATTCGCGCAGCATATCGTCCCAATCGGGCTGGTTGTCAAACACGGCACAGCCTTTCATGCCTGCCGCGCGTATCCCCGCGATGGTCTTGCGCACATCCTCAAACACGATGCACTGCGCTGGCGGCACGCCCAGCTTTTGCGCCGCCAGCAGATAAATGTCCGGGAAAGTCTTGCCGCGCGCCACTTCATCGGCGCTGGTGAATGCATCAAAGAGAGCATCCACGCCGTTGCTTTGCAGCACCGCGTGCATCACGTGCGTGGTCAGCGCCGTGGCCGTGGCGAGCTTCACACCGCGCGCGTTGAGCGCCTGCAAAAACTCACGCGCCCCCGGCTTGAGCTGCACGTGGTCGCGGTATTGCAGGGCGCTGAGCTCGTTCCACTCCCGCATGATTTCCGCAGGGGTTTCGTGCAAGCCGAAGCGCGCAATCGTGTATTCGGCTGTTTCGCGAAAGGTCATGCCGTGGATGGTCTGCACGTAATCGTCGGGCATGGTCATGCCGCGCGCGGCGAAGAATGCGCGGTCAACCTCGTGCCACACCCACATGGAATCCAGCAGTGTGCCGTCGAGGTCGAAGATAGCGGCGGCGAAAGTGAAAGGCTGCATCATATTCCCCCTTGCATTTTTTTGGACTATGTTGTATAATAGCATTATATCGTACACGTTGTCAAGCAGAAAGAGGGACACGCATGAAGAAAATTATCCGCAAGCTCAAAAAACGCATTCAGCCGTGGGTGCCAAAGCCCGTGCTGGAATGGCTAAAGCGGCAAATGAAATCGCGCAAGCCAAGCCCTGCGTCCAAACCCCAGCCAAAGCCACGGCTTTCGCCTGCGTTGCACACGCCTGCGCAGCTTGACGGCACTTGCGCCGTTGCGCCGCCGAAAAAACTGAAAATAGGCATCCTCTCCATCAACGTGCACACCGCGGAGCTAAACTTTGCCTGCCCGCTGCATTCGCTGGTGTTTTCCAACACGCTCACGGCACTCGGCTATGACAACGTGGTGGTAGACTATTACCCCATCTACGCCAAAAAAAATGCCGATCAACAATATCCCTTGCTCAGCGCGGTGAAAAGCAAGGATAGTGAGGATAAGCAAAGCAAAATTAAGCTGTGGACGGATCTGTTTTATCAGCGCAAAGAACGTTTTGCAAAATTTGATGCTTTCATCAAAAAGCACTACACATTCACCAAGCAAGAATACGACGCCGCGACACTCGACGCCATGCCAAGCGCGGAAGACATCAACTGCTACATCGTGGCAACAGACACGGTTTGGCGAAACTATGCCAAAGGCTTCGACAGAGGCTTCTTTCTGGCTTGCCGCGCAATGAAAGATGCCTACAAAATCGCTTACTCCGTCAGCCGCGGTCCTGCGAAATACACAAAGGCGGAAGAAAAGCAATTCATCAACTACATCAAAGACATCAACGAAATTTCTGTGCGCGAACAAAGCCTGCACGAATACATTTCATCCATTTCGGATGTGAAAAGCCAAGTGGTGCTCGACCCGGTTTTCTTGGGCAAGCGAGAATTTTATGAGTCCATTTTGGTTCAGCCCAAGCAAAAGGGCTATGTGCTGCTTTACTTGATGCAAGAGGCCGATGACTTTTTGGCGCTGGCCGCAAACTTCGCCAAGCAGCGCGGGATGGAACTGATTGAACTAAGCCGTTTCTACAAACACCCCCAAAAAACCGGCTATGCCAAACACCGCGTGATTTATGATGCAGGGGTTGAGGAATGGTTGGGTTACATCAAACACGCGGATTATGTGTTCACCAACTCCTTTCACGGTTCATGCTTTTCCATCATTTTGGAGAAACAATTTTTCTTCAACGGCAAGCGCGGCGGCGACAAAGTGAAGCTCTTGTTCAAAACCTTTGGCCTGGAATGGCGCAACGAAGACCAAGCCTTTGACAAACAAGACAACTTGCTGGTAGACAACATCGACTACGCGCCGGTGAACGCCAAGCGCGAGCAGATGGTCGAGCAATCCATGGCCTTCCTCAAAACCGCACTGGCAAACGCCGAAGTTCATCTCAACCAAAACCGTGACTTCCTCACCAGCGGCGACAAATCGCATTGCAGCGGCTGCACCGCCTGCGCAAACGTCTGCCCGCACCAAGCCATCGCCATGCAGCGCGACGACGAAGGCTTTAGCTTCCCCCACATTGACCCAGCAAAATGCACCCGCTGCATGCACTGCGTGCGCACTTGCCCGCGCAACACCAAGCAGGAGCTCTACACGCAGCCCAAGCAGGTTTACCTCGCCTACAACAACGACCCCGACGACCGGCGCAATGCCTCCAGCGGCGGCGTGTTCATGGCCATGGCAAAACATGTGCTGGCGCAAGGCGGCGCTGTGGTTGGGGTGAAGTTCAACGCGCAATACGAAGCCATGTATGACATCGCACACACCGTGGAAGACTGCCACGCCTTTCGCTTTTCCAAGTATGTTGAAGCCGCCGACAACGACGTTTATCCCAAAACCAAGGCTGCGCTGCAAAGCGGTCGGCCGGTGCTGTTCACGGGAACGCCTTGCAAAGTTTCAGGGCTGCTCAACTACCTCGGCAAGCCCTACGACAACTTGTATTGCGCTGATTTTTTGTGCCACGGCACAAATTCTCCGCTGATGCTGCGCGGCTATCTGCACGACAAACAGCAGAAAAACGGGCCGCTTGCGCACTTTCAGTTCCGCACACCGCGTGAGCCGCAAGGTCCGGTGACCATCGAGCTCGCCTATGAAAACGGCAAGCGCGAAATCGGCACGCGGCAAGACAATCTTTACCTCAAGTCGTTTTTGAGCAATGTGATGCTCAAGCGCTCGTGCTATGCCTGTGAATATTGCCTCGACAATGGGATTTCCGACATCACCTTCGGCGACTTTTGGGGCGGCGCGAAGTATTACACCGGCGCAGACCGCCCAAAAGGCATCTCGTGCATGAAAGTGAACACCGCAAAGGGCGCGGAGCTGTTTAGTCACCTGGATGTGTATCAGCAGGAGCAAACGGTTGAGCAAATGTATGCCAAAAACCACAAGCGCCCTGCGCCGTTCCCTGCCGTGCGCAACAAAATATTCGGTTGGGTGAACCACGACGGACTCACCACCATTGAGGCGATGCAACGTGCCACCGGCGAAACGTTTGAATAACCACCTGCGGTGGAGCTCGGTCGCTTCGCTGTGTTCTATCGCAGCCCCATAAAAATCCCCTGCGCGCGCAGCGCGACTAAAGTTTTTTGCGCCACTTTTTTTCAAAAAAGTGGCTATTAAGGAGAGAACCATGAAACACATCAATCTCGGCAAAACCGGCATGCAAGTTCCCGCAGTGGCGGTGGGCTGCATGCGCATGACCTCGCTTGATTCCGCGCAGGCGGTCACGTTCGTGCAAACCGCCATGGAACTCGGCATGAACTTCTTCGACCACGCGGATATCTATGGCGGGCAGGGCAAGTGTGAGGAAATTTACGCACAGGCCGCTGCAGGTATTGCGCGTGATAAAGTCATTTTGCAAAGCAAGTGCGGCATCCGCGCAGGGCAGTATGATTTTTCGCGCGAGCATATTTTGTCCAGCGTAGACGGTATTTTGCGCCGCCTGCGCACGGATTACCTCGACGTGTTGCTGCTGCACCGCCCGGACGCACTGTGCGAGCCGGAGGAAGTTGCCGCAGCCTTTGATGCGCTGCACGCCGCCGGCAAAGTGCGCCATTTTGGCGTGAGCAACCACAACACCACGCAGATGCAGCTGCTGCAAAAACACGTGCGTCAGCCGCTGCAGATCAACCAGCTGCAGTTTGGCTTGGGGCATGCCTATTTGGTCGCCGCGGGCACACACGTGAACATGAGCCACCCAGCCTCGCCCGAGCGCGACGGTGGTGTGCTTGACCACTGCCGCCTGCACGACGTGACGGTGCAGCCGTGGTCGCCGTTTCAGTTTCGGTTTGACAAAGGCAGGGGCACGTTCGTTGGTCACGAAGAGTGGGCAGAGCTCAACGAAAAGCTCGCGGAACTCGCCGAGAAATACAACGTCGATGTCACAGCCATTGCCCTCGCTTGGGTGTTGCGCCATCCCGCGCGCATGCAGCCGATCGTTGGCACGATGAACCTTGAGCGCCTGCGTTCCTGCGCCAGCGCCGCCGAGGTCAACCTCACGCGGGAAGACTGGTATGCGCTTTATCTGGCGGCCGGGAATACATTGCCGTAGGGATGTGAATGTTTTGGACGCAACGGCGTGCCACTGGCGCGCCGTGGGATATTCATCTACGCACCCCGCAAGGGCTTGACAATCTCACAAAAATAGGTTAAACTAGTAGCATGAACAAAAAGTTTGCCCTCACACCACGCAGGCGGCGCGCGCTGGTCAACACGGCCGGCGTGCTCATGCTTGCTGCGTCCGGCGCGCTGATTGTGCTGATGTTCTTGCTGGAAAACATCCAGCTGCAAGAGTGGTACATGGAATATCACTACTGGATGGAACAAGTGCGCGACCAAGTGATGAACTTGCCGGACATCTGGCTGATTCTCTTTGCGGTGATTTTTCTGTATGCCGTGCGCAGCTTCATCCCCATCCCGATTTTCATCATGGCCTTCATCACCGGCGCTTACCTGGAGATGTATTTGAGCCTGCTGGTGAACTATGCTGGGCTGTTTTTGCTGTTCACCATCCGCTATTTCTTTGGGCGCAAGCGCGGCGGTGGTGCGGTGGAGAAAATCCTGCATCGCCAGCCCGACATCCACGATTACCTCGAAAACGGGCGTGGCAGCAAGTCATGGCTATTGTTTGTCATGCGGTTGATTCCCAACTTCGCGCTCAACCCCATCAGCCAGATCTACGGCGCAATGGACTTCGACTACACCGACTTCATCCTCATCTCGCTGCTGGGGGTTAGCCCCAAGCTTTTCACCTACACCGTGCTTGGGCGCAACGTGGCACAGCCGCTTTCGGTGCCGTTTATCGTCCCGCTCATCATCATTTTCGCGCTGCTGGGGGTTGCCACGTTGGTGGTCAACTTTGCTTTATATAAGGTACAGAAGAACAAAAAAGCCAGCGAAGCGGCTTGATCTTCCGTACCACATTCGCCCCCTCAGTCACGCCTTACGGCGTGCCAGCTCCCCCGCCTGCGGTGGAGCCTTTGGCAACATCTGCACAACACATCAAATATCCCCCGCGAAGCGGCATAGGTTTTTTTGGTTCTTTTTTTGCAAAAAAAGAACAGAAAGGAATCACCATGAATCTACAACAACTCTACACCACCGAAGCCCCCCGTCACACCGAACGCCTCGCCAAGCTGCAAGCCGAGTTCGTGCAGCGTTTTGGTGCAAACCCGGCAGTGCGTGTGTTCAGCTCGCCCGGGCGCAGCGAAATCGGTGGCAACCACACCGACCACAACCACGGCAAAGTTCTCGCCGCAGCTGTGAATCTGGACATCCTCGGCGTGGTGGCGGCGAACGATAACATGCGCATTTGTGTGTACTCCGCCGGGCACAAGCCCAACGACCTCGACATCTCTAAGCTCGACATTGACCCCAAGGAGTACGGCACATCGGCGTCGATGATTCGTGGCATTTGCGCGGCGTTTGTGCAGCGCGGCTACCGCATCGGCGGCTTTGAGGGTGTGTCAAACAGCGAGGTGCTCAGTGGCTCGGGGCTGTCGTCGTCGGCTGCGTTTGAGGTCTACATCGCCACCATACTTAACCACATGTATAACGACGGCAAGATTGACGCAGTGACCATTGCGCAAATGTGCCAGTACGCCGAAAATGTATACACCGGCAAGCCCTGCGGGCTGCTCGACCAAGCCACCTGTGCCGTTGCGGGCTTCGTGGCCATGGACTTCGCCGACCCCGCCACCCCCGCCGTCAGCAAAGTGGACTTCGACTTCGCCGCAACCGGGCACGCGCTTTGCGTGGTCAACACCGGCGGCTCGCACGCAGACTTGACGGATGACTATGCTGCGGTGCGCGGCGAGATGCAAGCGGCAGCTCGCGTGCTGGGCGTGGAGTTTTTGCGTGACACCACGCAGGAGAACCTCATGGCGAACATCGCTGCGGTGCGCAAAGCCTGCGGCGACCGTGCCG
>WQRM01000069.1 GCA_009786735.1 Oscillospiraceae bacterium
CCAAACCAGCCCCGCCTGTGGAAAACTTACCCGCCCCCACAAGCTTATCCACAAAACCGCGAAAAAATAACTGAAAATAGGGCTTGACAAGCGCCCCGCTTTACGGTATAATAGTCAATGCACCCACGGGTGTAAAGCAAAACGCCTTTACAGGCACGAGAGGGGAACGCGCAGTGGCAAAAGACATGAAAATCGCCATGCTGATGGACTTTTACGGCGAAATGCTCACCGACAAACAGCGCGACTTCCTTGAATACTATTATCACGAAGATCTCTCGCTTGCAGAGATCGCCAACAACGAGGGAATCACCCGCCAAGGCGTGCGCGATGCCATCAAGCGCGCGGAGTTCGCCCTGGCAGACATGGAAAGCCGCCTGGAGCTCGTCGGTCGCTTTTCGGCCATGCAGCATGGGCTAGAGGAAATCATGCACTGCGCTAACACCGTGCATGAGCAAAACAAGCGCTATGGGCTTTCGCGTGAGATCAACGACGCAGCGGCGCGCATCAGTGCCACCGCCGAGCGTTTGATGAGCGCGTAAGAGGCGCGGCGGTTGTGCAACGGAGCAGCAATGCTGCGCCGTGGGGATTCTCAACGCGTTTGTCTATGCAGCCATGCAAGAAGGAGAGTTACAATGCGTAAAATCATTGCAATTGCAGCCCTGGTGGCGCTCATGACGGCGTTGACCGCATGCATCGGCGCGCCGCCAAGCGAGTCACACGACTGGATTGACATCGACGGTCTCACGGTGTTGCTGGACTTCACGGCGGAGTACGAGAGCTCCTTCGGCGAGCGCTTCACCCAAGACGAAATCTTGCAACGCGAGCTTGACTGGATTGCCGCAAACCCCGACCACGAGTTTGTGTTCGGCAGCCTTGAGCCAAACTACTGGTGGCACGAAGAAGAGTATGCCAATTTCACCGTTGCGCATCGCGGTGACGCGCTGGTGATCACCCTTTCGCTCACCACACCGAGCGCCGCGCTCAGCGACGTGATCGACACCGTTACAAGGCAAAGCATTTTCCTGCGCCCGGTGCAAATCCACGACCCTGCGGCCGCCGCAATCACGCACTGGACAATTACCATCACGCTTGACCCTAACACGCAGCTGCATGAAGATTTTCATCTGGAGTTTTCACCAACCGCGGTAACAACGAGAATCTTAGTCGCAATCGAGGAAGCACGCGCGCAATAAACGCTAAGCATTAAGCACTGGAGGCAACATGGCATTTGAAGGTCTATCCGACCGCCTGGAGGGCGCGTTCAAGCGGCTGCGCAGCAAGGGCAGCCTAACTGAAAAAGACGTGCGCGATGCCATGCGTGAAGTGCGCATGGCGTTGCTTGAGGCTGATGTCAACTTCAAAGTCGCCAAAGATTTCACCGCCAAAGTCACCGAGCGCGCCATTGGTGCCGCCGTGATGGAAAGTCT
Source organism: Oscillospiraceae bacterium (assembly GCA_009786735.1). Classification (GTDB taxonomy): domain Bacteria; phylum Bacillota; class Clostridia; order Oscillospirales; family Acutalibacteraceae; genus WRMQ01. The sequence continues at coordinate 1,428 of WQRM01000069.1, forward strand.
CACCCCCGCGCAGATGGTTGTCAAAATCGTCAACGAAGAGCTCGTGGAGCTCATGGGCGGCGTGCGCACCAAGCTCACGCAGGCGCAAAACGGCCCAACCGTGGTGATGATGTGCGGTCTGCAAGGCGCGGGCAAAACCACGCACTGCGCCAAAATCGCGCTGCACCTGAAGAACCAAGGTCATCGTCCCCTGCTCGTGGCCTGTGATATCTATCGCCCCGCAGCCATCAAACAGCTGCAAGTGGTCGGCGAAAAAGTTGGCGTACCCGTGTTCGAGATGGGTCAAGCCAACCCCGTTGAGATAGCCAAACATGCCATTCGCCAAGCGCGCGACAACGGCAACGACTATGTGTTCCTTGACACCGCAGGGCGCTTGCACATCGACGAAGCCCTCATGCAAGAGCTGCGCGACGTGAAGAGTGCCGCTCGCCCGCACGAGATTCTGCTGGTGATTGACGCCATGACCGGTCAAGATGCCGTGAATGCCGCCGGCGCCTTCCACGAAGCACTGGGCATCGACGGTCTGGTGCTCACCAAGACCGACAGCGACACCCGCGGTGGCGCAGCGCTTTCCGCCAGAGCCGTCACCGGCAGACCCATCAAATTCGTGGGCACCGGCGAAAAGCTCGGCGACCTCGACATCTTCCACCCCGAGCGCATGGCGCAGCGCATCCTCGGCATGGGCGACGTGATGAGCCTCATCGAAAAAGCAGAGACGATGCTCGACGAAAAACAAGCCGCCGAGATGGAAAAGCGCCTGCTCGAGAACAAATTCGACCTCAACGACTTGCTGGAGCAATTCCGGCAATTGCGCAAAATGGGCGGCATGAAGGACATCCTCGCCATGCTGCCGGGCATGGGCAAGCAGCTCAAAGACATCGACATCGACGAGCGACAGTTCGACAAAATGCAAGCCCTCATCCTCAGCATGACCCCCGACGAACGCCGCCACCCAGACATCATCAACCCCAGCCGCAAGCGGCGCATCGCCGCCGGCGCGGGTCAGCAGGTGGAGGACGTGAACAAGCTGCTCACGCAATACCGCGGCATGCAAAAGATGATGAAGCAGATCAACGGCGGCGGCAAAGGCCGCAAGGGCATGCGCGGCTTGCCGCCCGATATGTTCCGTGGGCTGTAGCATTCGCACGACCTCGCGTGTAGGGGCGGCAACCTGCCGCCCGGGCAAAATACCGGCTTTAGATGTTATTTCGGGTGGCTTGCAAGCCACCCCTACATGTTGACTACAGTAGGAGCAGAACCAATGAAAACGCTCATCGTGATAATCGCGCTTTTGCTGGCAATGGCCTTCCTCGTCGCCTGCGGCGCTTCTGGCGCTGTAGGGGCGGATGCGAATCCGCCCGAAGCCGAAACTACCACCACCACAACAATTCACCACACCACATGTCGTGGTCGCGTCCACCCCGTGGACTGTGAAGCATGTGGCGGCGAAGACCTTGGTTGCCGCAACGAATGTATCAGACTATGCAGGCATTGCGGACACAGACTTCCGCGCGCCACCCCCTAACACACACGCAACATGCAACGCATGTTTCGATAAATCAACTACAATTTAGGAGTACCACCATGGCAGTTAAAATCCGTCTGCGCCGCATGGGCGCAAAAAAAGCACCGTTCTACCGCATCGTCGTTGCCGACAGCCGCTTCCCCCGTGACGGCCGCTTCATCGAAGAAATCGGCTACGTCAACCCCCTCATCAACCCGCCCGAAGTGAAGCTGGATGTGGAAAAAACCCAACAGTGGATCAAAAACGGCGCACAACCCACCGACACCGTCAAAGACATTCTGAAAAAACAAGGAGTTCTGTAATGAAAGAGCTGCTTATTGCTCTGGCACAGGGCTTGGTTGACGACCCCAGTGCCGTGCGCGTCACCGTTGACGAACCCGACGAAAAGGGCATCGTCTACTATCACCTGCACGTCGCGCCAGACGACATGGGTCGCGTCATTGGCAAGCAAGGGCGCATCGCCAAAGCCATTCGCATCATCATGAAGTCCGCCGCCGTGCGTGCAAACGAAAAAATCTCGGTGGAGATTGACGAGTAAGCGTTAATCGAAGCCGGGCGAACGCAGTTCGCCCCTACGGGTGGATATGATTCAACACTACTTAGAACTCGGCACAATCGTCGGCGTGCACGGCTTGCAAGGCGAGCTGCGTGTGAAGCCGATGTGTGACTCCCCTGCCTTTTTTCGGCAGTTCGCCACGCTGTACTACGACGCACAAGGTCAACGGCCCGTGCGTGTGGTAGGCGTGCGTGAGCATAAGCAGCTCGCGCTGCTCAAGCTTGAGGGCATCACCACTGCGGAGCAAGCACACGCCCTGCGCAGCAAAATCCTGTACTTCAAGCGCGACGACGCCCAGCTGGACGACGAGCAATACTTCATCGCCGAGCTCATCGGTTGCGCGGTTTACGACGCCGCCGACGGCACGCACTACGGCGAAATCTGCGACGTCACCTCGCCCGGGCGGCACGACGTGTGGCACATCCGCATGACGGACGGCCGCGAGCTGCTCATCCCCGTGATTGACGACGTGGTTAAGCACGTGGACATCGCCGCCGGGCGCGTGGAAATCACCATGTTAGCGGGGTTGTTGTAGAAGCCCCCTCGTCACCGAACTAACGCTAACAAAAATCAACGCAGGGGCTTTGTGGCTCCCCCCTGGGGGAGCTGGCGCGGCTTGCCGCGACTGTGGGGGTCTTATGCAAACCATTAAACTCATCGCCGTCGGCAAGCTCAAGGAGGACTACCTCCGAGCAGCCTGCGCGGAATACACCAAGCGCCTAAGCGCCTTTTGCAAGCTTGAGGTCATCGAGCTTGAGCCCCAGCGCAGCCTTGAACTTGAAGCCAAGCTGCTGCAGAGCAAGCTGGGCAAACAGGCGAGCGTCTGCGCGCTGTGCGTGGAGGGCAAGCCGCTCACCAGCGAGGTCTTCGCGGCGTGGCTGGCCAAGCAGCCCAGCGAGGTGGACTTCCTCATCGGCTCATCGCATGGGCTGTGCGACAGCATCAAAGCCCGCGCAGATTTGCGGCTTTCGATGTCCGCCATGACCTTGCCGCACCAGCTTGCGCGCGTGGTGCTGCTGGAGCAAGTCTACCGCGCCTGCTCAATCAACGGCGGAGGGAAGTACCACAAGTGATAGCGTGTCTGAAGTTTCGGGCGGATTCACATCCGCCCCTACATGCCGCGGCTTGGTGAAAGTCCGACTTTCGCCAGAGCCCCCCTCATCGAGGGGGGATGTCGCATAGCGACAGGGGGGAGTGTCATACGCGGCGACTGGGGGTGCGGATCTCGCTGGCGGCATCGTACTCTCGGGTGGCGTAATCGCCATCCGAACCCTAAGAAATCAACCCAATTCCAAGGAACACAAATGACCATCACCATCACCCGCGCCACGCGCAACGACCTTCCCGGCATCCTCGCGCTGCAAAAGCTCGCCTACCAAAGCGAAGCCGCGCTGCGCAATGATTACACCCTCCCGCCGCTGCACCAAACCCTTGCGGAAATCCAAGCCGAGTTCGAGCTGGCGATTTTCCTCAAAGCAACCAACGAGTGCAACCGTCTCATCGGCTCGGTGCGGGCACGCGTGGAGAGCGGCACGGCATATATCGGCAAGCTCGTCGTGCAGCCGGAGCATCAAGGTCAAGGCGTGGGCACAAAACTCCTTGCCGCCGTCGAACACGAAAGCCAAGCCGCGCGCTTCGAGCTCTTCACCGGCGACAAAAGCCTGCGCAACCTCGCGCTATACACCAAACTGGGCTACACCGAAACCCATCGCCAAGCCACACCAAACGGCTGGTCAATGGTGTTCATGGAAAAACTTTCGCATTGATGTGCGCACATCCGCCCCTACGGGTTGCGGCTTGGTGAAAGTCCGACTTTCGCCAGAGCCCCCCTCATCGAGGGGGGATGTCGCATAGCGACAGGGGGGAGTGTCATACGCGGCGACTGGGGGTGCAGATTTCGCAGCCGCCATCAAAATCCCGGGTGGCTTGCAAGCCGCCCCTACATGCTGCTGATGGGTATTGAAGACACACCTTACAGGTAATCGCACCAAGAAAAACATCACAACGAGGGCACTGCATGAAACTTTTCATCTTCTTCATCCTGCAATGGACCTGGGGCATCACGCAGAACGTCGTGGGCGGCGTGGGCTGGCTGTTGCTGCGCGCAAAACACCGCAGCGAGCTCTGCCACGGCGTGTGCGTCACCTACGTCAACACGCCCAAGCGCTTCGGCGGCGTGAGCCTGGGCATGTTCGTCTTCGTCAACGCGAAATACAGCGAAAGCGCCATGAACGACATCCGCATCCACGAAATCGGGCACTGCGTGCAAAGCATGCTGCTCGGTCCGTTGTACTGGTTCGTGGTCGCCCTGCCCAGCGTGCTATGGTGCAACCTGCCCATGTTCCGCAAGCGCCACAACACGCCCGAAACCCGCTTCAACTACTACGACCTATACTGCGAAGCCTGGGCCAACCGCTGGGGTGTCAAGTGGACGAGCACCAACTTCATTAACCCCGGCTACGCCAAGTGGAACGCCTGATTTTGCGCTCGCCGCGCGGGGGTACCTTTTCTTGCAAGAAAAGGTACCCAAAAGAACCTAGATTTGATTAGGCTATCGTAGACCACAGCGAAGCGACCGAGCCCCACCGCAGGTGGTTTTTTCAAAAAAGTTGCAAAAGAAGGAGATTTCCATGGACGACCAAACCACCGTGCGCCTAAGCATCTGCGGGCTAGACTACATACTGCTCACCCAAAAGGACGAAAGCTACATGCAGGCCTTGGGGCAGCAGCTGCAAGTCACCATGAACCAAATGATGCAGCACAACACGCGGCTGTCGGCCACGCAGGCGGCGGTGCTGTGCGCGTTGCGCGCGATGGACGAAGCCTTCGACGCGCAAACCGACGCCGAAAACCTACGCGAGCGCATCGGTGAGTATCTCGACGATGCCACACAGGCGCGACGCGAAGCTGCCATGCTGCAAAGCGAAATCACCGACCTCAAGCGCAGAAAATAACCGCTACTATCACAGTAGCGGTTTTCTTGCTTGTGCAATTACATCCAAATCCAGCCGAAGAATATCCAACGCAAAATCCACTGCATCCACGGCTCCCAGTAGTAAAAAAACGGTCTGTGCGGGCGTTGGGTGAAGACAAGCGTGTAATATTCATCGTTGCCTTCCGTGGTCACCGTCACAACGGCATTGCGCTCTTCGCCATCGTTGTGCGGCTCAGATACTGTGAACGTGTTGCTTTGTTCATCCACGGCCAAAACCAGCCAATCAACATCCGCGGTAACTGTCCACGGTGTGGTTGCCGTCACATGAAACTGCCAGCTGCATCTTCCCGCTGAACCACAAAGAATAAAATTGCTCGGGTTTGCAATGGGACGAATGCCGTCGCTGACGACCGAAAGCGCCAGCGCGGAACGCGTCATCGTAAGGGTAAACGGACCATCCTCCCAATGCCGCGGTGCAGCAATCACAAAAACCGGCACGCCCGCATGAAAAAAAGCGCTGCGGTCATCGCTTGTGCCGTTGACCAAAATGTTCAGCTGTGCGTCCAACACGCCAATGTCCACTTCATTGTTCGTCACCATATAATAGCGCCCGCTTTGTTGCGGCGTGAACACAAACATGCTATGCTCGGTCAACGTCACGGTTTCGCCCGCCACCAGTTGTGGGTGCGGCTCATCACTCGCCACCAAATACTCTAGATGTTCAAACTTGTTTATGCTTTGTTGCGCGCTCAGCGTCCTAACACCCTCGTAGTAATAATGAAACACTACCACCGTTTCCACGCTGCTGCCGCGTATCGTGGTGACAAAATACCAGCGAATAAACCACCAGCTTTCCCCATCCACGCTGTACCACCGCTCAAGCAGTCGCCCATGGCAGGTGCAAACACCATCATAAACCAACCTAAGATTCACTGTCTGCGGTGAAATATCCAAGTTAATGGCATCGCTAAACACAAACTCGCCCGTCCACTCCGCATGCAGGGTAGCCCCTTGATGGCTTGCGGACGGCGACTGCGCGGCTGCAACGAGGCCTAGCCCGCCCAACAGCAACAACGAAGCCAGCAAAATCGCTATAAAACGTTTCATGTTGTCCTCCTTATTTTGTGCTAATAACACTAAATTCATTATACCACACCCGTGTATTTTTGTCAAGATAATTTTATTTTAGAAAGAGACTCGCCCCTCATCAACCCGCCCACTCGAGCGGCTCCACCGCGTGCGGGGGAGCTGGCGCCGCGCACGAAACTTTCGTCTAGCACGGCATTGGCGCGGCGACTGAGGGGGCGCGGCTTGATGGCGTGTGGAGCTACATCATCAACGCAGGCATGTGCGAATTTGAATAGGAGATACCCATGACTGAA
>WQRM01000070.1 GCA_009786735.1 Oscillospiraceae bacterium
GGGGATGAAGTCGCCCAGCAGGCTGTCTTCCTCTTCGCCGATGGGTGTTTCGAGGCTCACCGGCTCTTGCGCCACACGCAAAATTTCGCGCACACGCGCCACTTCCATCTCCAACCGCACGGCGATTTCCTCCACCGTGGGGTCGCGGCCGATTTCGTGCAGCAGCTGTGTGTTGGCTTTCTTCACCTTGTTTATGGTTTCCACCATGTGCACCGGTATGCGGATGGTGCGGGCTTGGTCGGCAATTGCGCGGGTGATGGCTTGGCGAATCCACCACGTGGCGTAGGTGCTGAACTTGAAGCCCTTGCTGTAGTCAAACTTATCCACGGCTTTGATGAGCCCCAGGTTGCCCTCTTGGATGAGGTCGAGGAACTGCATGCCGCGGCCAACGTAGCGTTTGGCGATGCTCACTACCAGGCGCAAGTTGGCTTCGGCCAGACGCTTTTTGGCGTATGCATCGTCGTCGCTGATGCGGATGGCCAGCTCGATTTCCTCTTCGGGTGTGAGCAGTGGCACGCTGCCGATTTCTTTCAGATACACCTTCACCGGGTCGTCCAGCAGCAGGCTTTTGTCTTCGGCAATCAGCCCAATGTCGATGTCCTTGGGCGTTTCGAGGTCGAAGTCATCCAGCTCTAGGTCAAGCCCAAGGGTGAGGTCGGCGGTGAGATCCGCAAAATCGTCGATGATTTCAACGCCCTGCTTTTCGAGGGTTTCATACAGGCGGTCGAGGTCGTCGATGTCAATGCCCGGCTCGGCGAAAATCAAGTCGATTTCCTGCATGGTCAGCTTGCCGCTGGCCAGCCCCTTGGTGATGAGCGCTTGGATGGACGGGCTGAAGGTGAAGGTTTTTTCTTCCATGGTGTTCTCCTAGTGATTCGTGTATTGGGTTAAAATTGCGTTGACGCATTCGTCTTCGGTGAGGATATCATCGCCGAGCTCGGCAGCTTGCGCAAAGCGCGCTGCGGCTGGCAGGGTTAGCCCGGCTTGGGTGAGCACATCGCGTTGCGCGAACACCTCGCGCGGGCTGCCTTGGGCGATGAGCGTGCCGTTGTGCATCACCAGCACGCGGTCAGCCTGCAAGGCTTCTTCCATGAAGTGGGTGATGAGCAGCACGGTTTTGCCTTGTTCGCGGTGCAGGCGCAGCACGGTGTCCATGACTTCCTGCCGCCCACGAGGGTCGAGCATGGCGGTGGATTCGTCCAGCACAATCATCTGCGTGTGCATGGCAAGCACGCCTGCGATGGCCACGCGCTGCTTTTGCCCGCCGCTGAGCTTGTGCGGCTCGGCGGTGGTGAAGTCGCTCATGCCCACTTGGGCGAGCGCATCGTCCACGCGGGTGCGGATTTCCGCAGGTGGCACGCAGAGATTCTCGGGTCCAAAGGCCACGTCATCCTCCACGATGGCGGCGATAATCTGGTTGTCGGGGTTCTGAAACACCATGCCCACTTGGCGGCGGATGTCGAAGAGGTTGTCTTCAACGGCGGTGTCCAGACCACCCAGCAGCACCTGCCCGCTATCGGGCGCAAGCAAGCCGTTGCACAGCTTTGCCACGGTGGACTTGCCGCTGCCGTTGTGGCCGAGCATCGCCACGAACTCACCTTGTGCGATGCTGAAGCTTAGGTCGCGCACCGCAGGCGGCATGGCGGCGGTTTCGTCGAGGGCAGGGTAGGTGAAGCTGACGTTGCGAAAGTCTAGCATGCGCCACCTCCTTGCCAAATCGCGGTGTTGCCGCAGGGGAGCACACGTCCTGTGCTTTCCACCGGCAGGCCGATTTCGGTGCAACTCACCGCGCCGCCCAGTTGCGGCACGAGGGTTTGCCCCAGCAGATATTCCATCACGCCGGGCGAGAACTCGGCGCTGTAGCTGTTGAGCAGCAGCATGCCATCGCGGGCGAGCAATTGCGCGCACCGCTGCAAAAAGCCTTGGAGCTCATCCGCCAGTTGCCACACTTCGCCGCCTGGGCCGCGACCATAAGACGGCGGGTCGAGCAAAATCACGTCGTAGGTGTTGCCGCGGCGGATTTCGCGCTGCGCGAATTTCACGCAGTCGTCCACCATCCAGCGCACGGGGCGGTCAGCCAAGCCGCTGAGTGCGGCGTTCTCACGCGCACGCTGCACCATGCCCTTGGAGGCATCCACGTGGGTCACGTGTGCGCCAGCGGCGAGGCAGGCCACCGTTGCGCCGCCGGTGTAGGCAAACAAGTTCAGTACCTTCAATTGCGCATTGCGCATTGCGCATTGCGCATTGAGATAAGTCCAATTGACGGCTTGCTCCGGGAAGAGCCCCGTGTGTTTGAAGCCCATGGGCTTGACGTGAAACCGCAGGTCACCATAGCTGATTTGCCATTGCTCGGGCATTGGGCGCAGGCTTTCCCATGCGCCGCCGCCGCTTTTGCTGCGTTGATAGCGTGCGTGTGCTTTGATCCACAGCGGGTGATTGCGACCGCTCCAAATGACTTGCGGGTCGGGGCGGATGAGGATGATGTCGCCCCAGCGTTCCAGGCGGTGGCCGTCGGCGCAGTCGAGCAGGGCGTAGTCTTTCCAGTCGGTGGTGTAGCGCATAATTCTCCAATGCTTAATGCTTAGTGCTTAGTTGGGAAAAGGCACCCAGAAATGCGTTGTCTTCGGTCAAGTTTGGTTTGTCTTGCGGTTGCTCGGCGAGGAGCTTTGCCGCCCAACCCTCGGCGTTTGCCCAGGGATTGTCTACGTTTTCGCAGGTGATTTTCATGCGCATGGCCTCGTTGAGCTCCTCGGGCGTCAGCGCGCCGCTGAGCAACTCGGGCTCAATGCCGTGACCGTTCTCCAGCCTTGCGAAGAGCTTGTGCGCCAGCTCGCGGTTAAAGCGCGTGACGAATTGCTCTGCGCTTATTTTGTCCCGCAACTTGGCATAAAAATCCGGGTGCTGCAACAACAACCCCAGCAAGCCCTCCTCGGCGCGCGCCGCCTGCGGGTGAATGCCGCGCTGCGGGTCAACGGCGTTGCGCTTGGGGTCTTGCCGCTGGATTAAATCGCGGTGCATGTTGCGCTCATTGCGGCGGGCATCGCGCTTGCGCACTTGCTCCACCTGCGTGAGAATCGCCTGCTTGTCCACGGTTAACTCTTCCGCCAAACGTGCGGCGTAGATATCGCGCTCAATGACCGTGCAGCGTGCCAGCACCCGCACCGCCTCGCGCAGATAATCCGCCTTGCCGGCAGGGGTGGTGAGGTCAAGCTCGCCGCGCGCATTGAGCAAAGCAAACTCAATGTCGTTCGCCGCACCCTCCAGCAGCTGGCGATAACGTTCCGCGCCATAGGTGCGCAGCACATCATCGGGGTCTTTGCCGCCGGTGAGCTGAATCACCCGCAGCTTGAGGTTCGTTTGCCCCAGCACTTCAAGCGCACGTTGGGCGGCGCGTTGCCCGGCTTCGTCGGCATCGTAGCTCAGCACCACTTCGTTGGCATAGCGTGCCAGCAGTTGCGCTTGCTCGCGGGTGAGCGCCGTGCCCAAGCATGCCACCGCCTGGGTGAAGCCAGCTTGGTGCAGCGCGATGACATCCATGTAGCCCTCAACGAGAATCAAACGACCATTGGCGGTGTTTTTGGCGAAGTTCAGGGCATAAATATCGCGGCCTTTTTTGTAGGCGAGGGTGTCGGAGGTATTGATGTACTTGGGCTTGTCGTCGCCCAGCACGCGCCCGCCAAAGGCCACCACATTGCCGCGCAGGTCGATAATCGGCACCATCACGCGTCCACGAAAACGGTCATAGTAGTTGACTTTGCCGTTCTTTTCACTGCGGCTGACGAGGTTGGCTTCCACCAGTTCGTCGGGCTTGTAGCCTAATGAGCGCATGTGGTCGAGCAGCGCGCTCCAGCCCGGCGGCGCATAGCCCAGCCCAAACTGCCGCACAATCTGCGGCGAAAGCCCGCGCCCGCCCAGCCAGTAGTCCAGCCCGGTTTTGCCGTTGGGTTCTTTGAGCTGCTGGTGAAAAAACTTGGCGGCTTCGCGGTTGGCAGACAAAATGCGCAAGCGGCGTTTGCTCAAGCCGTCGTCGTAGTTATCTTCGGGCAGTTGCATGCCCACGCGCTGGCTGAGCGCCTTGACGGCCTCGATGTAGTCCAGCCGCTCGGTGCGCATGAGGAAGGAGATGGCATCGCCGCCCGCGCCGCAGCCAAAGCAGTAAAACGAGCTGGTGTCGGGATACACGGCGAAGGAGGGCGTTTTTTCGTTGTGGAAGGGGCACAAGCCCATGAGCAAGCGTCCGCCGCGCCGCAATTTGACATACGGCGAGATGAGCTGCTCGATGTCTGCGCGCAGGCGCAGCTCTTGCAGATAACTGTCGGGGATGGCCATGGGTCACCTCGTTTCGCCGGGTTATTGCTGCACGCTGGACTCTTTTTTCAGGAAGGAAATGATGGCGTTCAAGTGCAGCGCGATGTCGTAATCCGACGGGATGGCTTTCGTTTTTTGGCTTTTGGTGCGGGTTTTCTTGGTGCCTTGCGCCGCTCGTTCGCAAACATCTTCGCCCTTCACGGTCACGTAGTTAATCACCGCGTCGCTGAAATAGCGCAACACTCGTTTGATGGTGGCATCCCAAATGTCGTAGGCATTGAGCTCAAGCACCAGCTCGTGCAGCTCGATGAGCGTGGCGGTGTCTAGCTCTGTGTTGGGCACGATGAGTTTGTCTCGAATGGCTTCAAGCTTGTTCAGAATTTCGGTTTTGCGCTGGGCAAACTGCCGCTTGTCCAGCTGCTTTGCCATGGAGCGCTTGACGGAAAACGCCGCAAAAAACGCACCTGCCGAAAACAGCAGACCGATGCTGCCAAGCGTGATACTAACGATGTAATACGTATTCATAAAATCCTCTAAACGGCGGCTTGCGCTTTCACCATGGCGATGATGACATCAATGCGCATCACGTGCTCTTTGCAGCTGCATTTTTTTTCGCCGTTGTAAGTTTTGGACAAAAAGCGAATGTGCTGCTCCAGCCGCACACGGTCGCTTGGTCGCCAGATGCGGTAGTTCGCCAGTTGCAGCAGCAACTCGCGCAGGCGCAGCAGCTGCTCGTCCAGCTGGCCATAGTCGCCGCCGCAGCGGATGGCTTCGCGCAGCTCGTTGAGCTCGGTGATGATGACGTCGCGTTGTTCCATAAAGCGGTGCTTGCCCAAGCTGCGGTCGATTTTGCTGCGGATGTTGAGCATCATCAGCAGGGTGATCACGGTGATAATCAGCCCTAATACGCTCGCCCAGTTGCCTAAATTATCCATTTTTTCTCTCTTTCGCACTCGTTATTTCTTATTTATTTCTCACCGCATCGTCCAGGCGCGCGGCACAAAGCATTGCTCAAACACGTGCACGGCAAAGCGGTCGGTCATGCCGGCGATGTAGTCCACGGCGGCGCGCTCGTTGCCTTCGTCAGCGCAAATGCGCTGGAAGTCCTCGGGCAGTTCGTCGGCGTGGCGGGTGAAGTGCTCATACAGCCAGGCGATGATGTCGATGACCTTGCTTTCTTCGCTTTTGCATAGGGGGTTGAAATACACATGCTCAAACATGAACTTGTGCAGGGTATCAAACGCAGCCTGGGTGGCAGCATCCAGCGTGATGGCATCGCCGCTGTTCTCGACTGCCGAGAGCACCAAGCTATGAATGCGCTCGCGCTTGCCGTCGCCCAAGATGGACGGCGGGATGTCGCGTTCGTCCAGCACACCGGCGCGACGGGCGTCGTCAATGTCGTGGTTGATGTAGGCAATGCGGTCGGCCAGGCGCACACACTGTCCCTCCAGCGTGGCGGGTTGCTCGCCGGTGGTGTGGCGCAAGATGCCGTTGCGCACCTCCCAAGTGAGGTTGAGCCCACGGCCGCGGTCTTCGAGCTTGTCCACCACACGCAGGCTTTGCTCGTAGTGGTTGAATCCGGCGGGATAGACCTCGCGCAGGGCGCGCTCACCGGCGTGACCAAAGGGCGTGTGACCGAGATCATGCCCGAGCGCGATGGCCTCGGTGAGGTCTTCGTTGAGCTGCAACGCTCTTGCGATCGTGCGAGCGATCTGCGCGACCTCCAGGGTATGGGTCAAGCGTGTGCGATAATGGTCACCCTCGGGCGACAGAAACACTTGCGTTTTGTGCTTGAGCCGCCGGAACGCGCTGCTATGTAATATGCGGTCGCGGTCGCGCTGGAAGGCGGTGCGCAAGGGGCACTCGGCTTCATCGCGCGGACGACCACGCGTGTGCACAGCCTGCGCCGCGCGGGGCGAAAGCTGTTGCTCGGCTTGTTCCAAGCGTTGGCGAATATGCATAACATCACCTCTACTATAGATATACGCGCGAATGCTGCAATTTCCTGCAAGAAAGTGAAAAAAAGTTGCGGCAGAGCCGAAACTCTGCCGCGTGGTGTTTATCCGTTGCCGAGCCGAAAATAACGGCGGCTCGTGTTCGCCACTTGGCGGCTGGTGAGTGTTAGCATGTTGCCTGCGATGTGGTAATCCCATTGTTCAAGCCGCAAATTGCCCGGCAGCACATCGACGCGGTCGATAAACATATACACACGACCACCGCCGGGAATCGTCCACGCAAAATTTTGTTGAGCCATGCCTGCGCCACCACGCGTGCCCGTGCCATCGGTGTTGAAGCTATAGATATAGTCCGCGTCATCAGCCCAAGCCCATGTGCCCACCAATGCGTGGTCGCTCACATCTGCGTTGCTGCAACCAGCGAACGTCACCGCCAAACCAAGTATCATCGTCAATGCCAATGTCAGCGCAAGAATGCGTTTTGCCATCTAATATATACCTCCAAAAAATCGGCAGAGCCGAAACTCTGCCGCGTGTGTATGCAATTGTTTAGCGGGTGTAGGTGAAGGTCATGTCTGCCACTTGTTGGCTGGTGATGGTGAGACTGTTGGCCGTAAGCACGTAGCTCCACATTTCAGGCTCGGGACAAGCTTCGATGGTGCCGTGTGCGAAGATTTCGCAGTAGTCCGGTGTCCAGCAGATGTACAGCGTGCCGTCGAGGGTTGCCCAAGCGATTGCCACGGCGCCTTCGCCCAAGATGTTGTTCACGTCGCGGATGCCGGTGCCGTCGGGATTAAAGCGATAGAACACTTGACCATCCCACAGCCAATCGCCGTAGAAGCTTGCGGCAGCAGCGCCGCGGGTGTAGGTGAAGGTCATGCCTTCCACTTGTTGGCTAGTGATGGTTAGACCGGCGGCTGTGACTGCATAGCTCCACACTTCGGGTTCGATGCAGGCTTCCAGTGTGCCGTGCGTGAAGATTTCGCAGTGGTCGGGCGTGGTGCAGATGTACAGCACGCCATCGACGGTTGCCCACGCGATGGGGGCAGCGCCTTCGCCCAGGATGTTGTTCACGTCGCGGACGCCAGTGCCGTCGGGGTTAAAGCGATAGAACACTTGACCCTCCCACAGCCAATCGCCGTGGATGCTTGCAGCTTCAACATCTGCGGGGGTAGTGGTTTCAACCACAGCGGGAGCAGTTGTTTCGGCGGCAGGTTCGTTGTTGTTGCCGCAGCCAGCGAACGCCACGCCCATGAAGGCGGCCATTGCCAGCGCCAGAATGATTGCCAGAGTACGCTTTGTCATATGAGGTTTCCTCCCAATAAATTTGATAGGAATATTATACCACACAGGCATGCCCGTTGTCAATCTTTTTTGAGAATTTTCTACAAGAAAGCAGCAGAGCCGAAGCCCTGCTGCTTGATGCCAGATGATGAATGCGCACACATCGAGGTGCTTAGCGGCGCGGACCGCGATTGCGGTCGCCGTCGCGGCGGGGTGGTCCGTTTGCGCGGCGCGGACCACTGGGGATGGTGT
>WQRM01000071.1 GCA_009786735.1 Oscillospiraceae bacterium
GGTCGGCGGTGCCGACGAAGTGTATGTTGGCCTGCGGGTGCAGGTAGCGGATAAGTCCGGCTGCCGCCAAGGCGGGGTTGATATGCCCGCCTGTGCCGCCCGCGGCGAAAAGGATGGTTTTGTTGTCCATGGGTGCTCCAGTCATGGGGAGATTTTTTTGGTGCAATGGTCTACGATGCACTGGGCGGCTTGCAGGGCGGCATGGGTTTCTTCTTCGGTGTGTTCATGATTGTTTGGGTAGCGTGTTTGCGTTGCGTAGGGCGATATATTATTGCACTTTTGATAAAATTGCTCAAATTCCTGGTCGTAGTCGCTACACAGCTGACACAACAAGCCGAGATTATGCGTGTGCGGCGGCTCACAGCCCGCAAACAACAAATAACCTTTTAACGCTTTTTCGATTGCTTGCTGGCAATGATAGCAGGAAATGTCCAGTTGCTTGGGATGATAATCCTCAAACAATCGTTGTGCTGCCAACAAATCACCATTCGCTTTTGCCAGCCAAGGCAACACGAACTCAACGTTGGGCATCATAGCAAAATTCCCTTTCTATGGACTGTGCGTTCAAGTGAAAGCAACGATTTCATTTTTTCAAAATCACTTTTCGTTGTCGCTAACACATCCACGGGCATTCTTGTTTTTCGCTGCGGAGAATATATCGCTCCCTGCGCGCGCTGCATCGCCTCAATCGGGCGCATGCTGCCGTCTGGTATCACCACATAGAAGTCGTAATCGCTGTGCTCGTTGGGCTCGCCATAGGCGTAAGAGCCGAACAGATAAATCTGCTCAGCGGGCACGGCTTGGCGTATGACTTCCGCAATGTCGCGGATTTCTTGGCTGATTTCCATCACATCACGCCCTTTCCGTGTTTATTATACATCATGTTGGCGCACTTTGCAAGGCTTTTGCCTTGCGTCTTCGCCCGCTGAAAAATACCTCTCGCAGCTTTTGCTCGCTGGACGTTCGACTGATGCCCAGCACAATGCCCATCTGCGCCATGAGCACCACCAGCGCCGTGCCGCCATAGCTGAAAAACGGCAGCGGAATGCCCGTGTTGGGCACCATGCCCGTGACCACCGCGATGTTCAGCGCGGTTTGCAGCCCAACTTGCAGCACAATCCCCAGCACGAACAACGAGTAAAACCGGTCTTTCGTGCGCAGGGCAATCACAAAGCCGCGCCACACGAGGAACACGAACAACGCCACAATCAAGATCGCGCCGATGAAGCCCAGCTCCTCTGCCACGATGGCGAACACGAAGTCGTTTTGCGGCTCGGGCAAGTACAAGTGTTTTTGGATGGATCTGCCCCAGCCTTGCCCAAACCAACCGCCCGAACCCACGGCATACAGCGACTGGCGAATCTGCCAATTGCCACCGGTTGGGTCGCTGGCGGGGTCGAGGAAGGAGATAATGCGCGCTGCGGCGTGGTCCGGCAAGATGTTGGGGTTGTTGAACACCGCCGCCACCGCGCCCACCGCGCCCACGGCAGGGATGGCGTAGGCCAGCAGCGGAATGCGCTGCTCGCCGATGAAGATCATCATGAAGCCGATGCCCGCGATGATGATTGCGCCGGACACGTGGTCTCCGGCAAACACGAGCCCTGCCACCAAGGCGAGGACGATGAAATACATGAACGATGACCACCAGCGACCAAACCAATTGTGAAAGCGCTTGCCGGGCACGAGACTGGTTTGCCGCACGGGCGCATAGCCGGGCTTTTGGTATTTCTCCATGGCATAGGCGAAAAACCAGATGATTGCCACTTTGGCAACCTCGGACGGCTGGAACTGAATGACACCGGGGATGGTGATCCAGCGGCGAAAACCGCCGGTGCCGGTGACCAGAGCAATCACCAACAGCCCCACTGCCACCACCAGCACGATAATCGGCAGACCAAAACGGCGCAGGATATCCGGGTTGACTTTGGAGACGATGAGCATGATGGCGAAACCCACCACCGCCCACAGCGCTTGCTGGCGGATGAAGTGATAGGGGTCGCCGAAATGGCGGGCGGCGAAGACATAGCTTGCCGAGAACATCATCACTAGACCCACGCATAGCAAGATGGTGACCGCAACAAGGAACGGAAAATCAAAGCCGCCGTAGCCCAGCAAAAACTGACGCAACGGCACTTTTTCTTTGGTGAATTTTTTGCGCATTTCTGCACGTGGCACTGCCATAGTTACCCCCTAAACCACAAAGCCGGGCATGCCGCGCAGCCCAAAATATACCACACCCAAGCCCACTGCCACACCAATGGCGTTGATGACGCAGAACACGACATCGATTTTCTTCTCGCTCCAGCCGCTCATCTCAAAGTGGTGGTGGATGGGCGCCATCTTGAACACGCGTTTGCCGCGTGTGGCCTTGAAATAGCCAATCTGGATGACATCCGAAAGGAACTCAATTACGTATATGATGCCCATGGGCAAAAGTATAACCGGGGTTTCGAGCGCGAAGGCGATGGCGAGCAGCAAGCCACCGATGAACATGCTGCCGGTGTCGCCCATGAAAACCTTTGCGGGCGGACGATTCCACAGCAAAAAGCCCACACAACCGCCAACGAGCGCCGCTGTGAGCACACCTGCGCCGAACAATCCGCGCATCACCGCGAACACGGCAAGGCCTGTCCCCGTGATGACGGTGACGCTGGAGCACAGCCCGTCGATGCCGTCGGTGAAGTTCACGGCGTTGACGAAGGCGTAGATGCCCACAGCGCCAAACAACACAAACAACCACCCAGGCATGCCCACACGTCCAACGAAGGGGATGAGCGTGCTGGGGCTACCCTGCATGGAGAGGATCATCACCAGCAAATAGCCGCCGATGATGATGATTTGCATCACACTTTTTTGGGCGATGGACAAGCCTTTGTTGCGCTTTTTGACGACCTTGGTGTAGTCGTCCAGAAAGCCCAGCAGCCCGAACGCTGCCGCCATGCCAACGCCTGCCAGCAGCCGCCAGCGCACGCCGCCGGACAGCGGCATCATGCTGCGCCCGCCCAACAGGAAAAAGTCGATACCCAGCACAACCGCAATGGCGAGAAGGATGCCAATGATGAACATCAGCCCGCCCATGGTGGGCGTGCCTTGCTTGTGCTTGTGCCAGTTTGGTCCGATGTCTAAAATCACCTGCCCAAACTTGAGCTTGTGCAGCCAGGGGATGAGCACAAAACCCAGCAGCGCCGTGATGCCCAACGACACCGCCAGCGCCAAACTCATTGCCACAAAACCATTCATCTTTGCTCCTTCGTCGCGATAAACAAGAAATGTCTTATTTCTTATTTAGGATTTCTTTCACAATCACTCGCTCATCAAAATCAATCTTGCCGGTGGCAAGCACTTGATAGGTCTCCTGCCCTTTGCCGGCGAGGAGCACGACATCACCCGGTTTGGCTTTCTTCAGCGCATAGGCGATGGCGGCGCGGCGGTCGGGCTCAACGTGCAGTTTGGTGCGGGATTTAATCCCCGCCACGATGTCGTCGATAATCGCCTGCGGGTCTTCGCTGCGCGGGTTATCGCTGGTGACGACCACGATGTCGCTGCCTTGTGCTGCGATTTCGCCCATCAGCGGGCGTTTGGTGGCATCGCGGTCACCACCGCAGCCGAAGAGCGTAATCAACTTGCCCTGCCGGGTCTGGTTGATGGCGCGGACAACGTTCTCCAGACCGTCGGGCGTGTGGGCGTAGTCGATGATGACGTTGTAGGGCGTGTCCGTGGGCACGAGCTCCATGCGACCGGTGACGCCGACGCACTTGGCAAGCGCCTCGGTGATGCGCGGCAAGTCGATGCCAAGCTCAAGGGCGGTGCAGGCCGCAGCCATGGAGTTATACACCGAAAACGCGCCCGGCACGCGGTAGTCCACGCGACCGATGTTGCTGCGCGCCACAAGGTGATAGATCACGCCGTGTGGGCTCAGTGCGATTTCTTTCGCCGTATAGTCTGCATCGTCGCGGCGCATGGAATAGGTGACGGGGCGGGCGGGTGTGCCCTTCACCATGCGGGGTGCTGCGTTGTCATCGAGGTTGACGATGCCGATTTCGCTTTGCACAAACAGCTGGCGCTTGGCCAGCAGATAATTCTCAAAGGTGCCGTGGTAGTCCAGGTGGTCTTGCGTGAGATTGCTGAACACGCCCACCTGGAAGGTGACACCCTCCACCCGCTTTTGGTCAAGGGCTTGGGAGGAAACCTCCATGAAGCAGTGTGTGCAGCCGGTGGCAAGCATCTCGGCAAACAGACCATGCAGCTCCCATGGGTCGGGCGTGGTGAGCACAGCGGGGTATTCCACGTCGCCGACCATGTTCACCAACGTGCCAATCAAACCACTTTTGTAGCCCATGTGGTCAAACATCTGCTTGAGCAGACAGGTGGTGGTGGTTTTGCCGTTGGTGCCGGTGACACCCACGAGCGTGAGTTTTTCGTGCGCCTTGCCGTGATATGCCGCGCAAAGCAGCGCATAAGCCGCGCGGGTGTTTTCCACGATGACCTCGCAGGGCAAACCAAGGCTATGCTGCGCGACCACGCAGACCGCGCCGTTCTCGAGTGCCTGCGCGGCGAAGTTGTGCCCGTCAAAACCCTTGCCGGTTACGCAGCAGAACACGCTGCCCGGCACGACCAGGCGGCTGTCTTCGGTCACGTGGGTGACGGTGGCGTTGTCGGGCTTGCCGGTATATTCAATTGCGCGCAGTAGTTCTTTCAGTTGCATACGCGCCTCCTTCGTGTTGTGATGAGTTTATCCGCATCCCCAATTACGCATTGCGCATTAGTCAATCGTTCTGTCCACCACGCCGAAGCTGGTGACAAAGTGCACGGTGATGTTCTCGCCCATGCGCGCCTGTGTGCCGGCAGGAATGCTTTGACGGTTGGTGCGCAGTTGGTGGCTGTTGAAGTTGCCGGTGAGGCGGATATTGAGCCCGGCGGCGGTGGCGGCTTGCTGCGCTTGGGTGATGGTCAAGCCGGTCAAGTCCGGCACGGTGACCATGCGCTGCGCCACGGTGTTGTCGGTATACAGCACCACCAGCCCGCCCGCGGGGATGTTCTGCCTTGGCGCGGGGATTTGGTGAAGCACTTGCTCGCCTTGCCCGATGATTTCCACGCGAAACCCTGCTTGTTGCAGCTGAGCGCGCGCGGCTTCGGGTGTCATTTGCACGAGGTTTGGCGTGGAGCCGCCGAGTGCTTGACGCTCTGTTTCAGTGTAACGCATTTCGATGTTTTTATACACCATGAGGCTTTCGAGAACCTCGGCGGCGACGGGTGCGGCAAGCTGTCCGCCGCTGATGATGCCGCCCTGTGGGTTGTCGATGGCGATGAGGATGGCGAACTGCGGGTTGTCTGCGGGTGCGAAGGCGGCAAACGATGCCACGTAGCCCTCACCCGCGCCAAGCTTTTGGCTCGTGCCGGTTTTGCCAGCCACACGCGCGCCTGCGACGTAAGCGTTGCGGCCGGTGCCGTCGATGACGGTTTGCTCCATCATGTAGGACACCAGAGCGGCGGTTTGCTCGCTCACCACTTGGCGACGCACCACGGGTTGGGTCTCGCGCACGATGCGACCTGCGTGGTCAATCTCTTGTGCCACAACGAAGGGCTGCATCAGCCGCCCGCCATTGGCGATGGCCGACACCGCCGTGAGAATTTGAATGGGCGATGCCTCAAAGCTTTGCCCAAATGAGGTGCTGGCGAGCTCAACGATGCGGGTA
The DNA here is from genome assembly GCA_009786735.1 of Oscillospiraceae bacterium. GTDB lineage: Bacteria > Bacillota > Clostridia > Oscillospirales > Acutalibacteraceae > WRMQ01. The sequence goes on from WQRM01000071.1 coordinate 5,697, forward strand.
TTCTCACGCGAGTGGATGTTCACGCCCACGCGCGGGCGAAACTCGCCGGGGAGGTCGATGCCGGTGGGTTCGGTGAAGCCGAAGGCCTCGAAGTAATCATAGAACACATCGCTGCCCAGCAGCTGCCCCATGTGAATGGTAAAGGGGTTGCAGGAGTTCATGAAACCCTGTGCGAGGGTGAGCGAGCCGTGACCGTTGCGGTTGTGGCAATGCATGCGGCGGTTGGCAATTTGGATAGCGCCATTGCAATGAAAGGTGGTGTTCATGTTCACCACGCCTTCTTCGAGGGCGGCAGCGAAGGTCATGACCTTGAAGACCGAGCCGGGTTCGTAGGTGAGTTCAATGGCACCGTTGCGCCACTGCGCCATCATGGCGTGGTTGTAGGCCGCTCGCCTTTCTTCTTCGTCGGGGATGGCCATGATGCGTGCGCGCAACGCTTCGTCGGCGATGCGCTGGTGGTTGTTGGGGTCAAAGCTGGGCACGCTGGCCATGGCCAAAATCGCGCCGGTGCGCACGCACATGACGATGCCATTGGCGGCGTCGGCCACGGCATCAATGCGGGCTTGCTCAAGCGAGCGCTCAAGGAAGCGCTGCGCCACTTCGTCAATGGTGAGCACGAGGCTGTTGCCCGGCTGCGGGTCATAGATGGAGCTGTAGTGGATGGGCAGGTTCACGCCTGCTGCGCTGCGAGCGGATACGATGCGCCCCGGCAAACCGGTGAGCGCTTGGTTGTGCAACAGCTCAAGTCCCGAGCGACCCACGTCATCTGCGCCGGTGAAGCCGATGAGGCTGCCGCCCATGCTGCCCCAGCGGTAGAAGCGCACGACATCGGGCTGCACTTGCACGTAACGCCCGAAGGTGGTGCGCACGTTGCGCACGCCGCCTTGGTCCGCGAAGGCGGGGTCGTTGGTTTTCTCTTGTACGATGAGCTCGCGGCGGCGGAACTCATTCACCAGCTGCATGGTTTCGTCGTCAACGCGCCCCTGCAGCCGCATGTGATTAAGATGGGTGAAGCTCGCTTGGCGGTGCACATGCTCCGGCGTGATGTTCAAGATGGGGGCTAAGTCATCGGCGATGGTCTGCACGATTTCGTCGCGGTTAACGGCTTGGTTGAGCAGGTTCGGGTTGATGAACACCAGCGATGCTGCAGCGCTTTCGGCGATGGGGCGCAACTGGCTATCATAGATCGTGCCACGTTGCGGCGGCACCTCGGTGTCGTGCAACTGGTTGGCTTGCGCCCGCGCAGAGAACTCTGCACCGCGGATGAGCTGCACGCGCACTAGGCCCGTGGCACCCATGCCAAAGCCCACAAAAATCAACAAAACCAGCACCACCAGCGCCCGTTGGCGAAAGCGTGTGCTTTGCGGTGTTCTTCGTTTACGGGTCATTCTCTCGTCCCCCTCTCAAACAAGGGTATGCACAATGCGATGCATAATATGTTGCAACTAGTCCAGGCGAATGTCGCCGCGCTGCATGTTGAGGTAGGTCACACGTCCGCCCTGCACAGGCACCATGCGCAGCTGGTTGACGGCGATGTCCTGCACGATTTCGAGCGAAAACATCTGCTCAATTTGCGTGCGGAAGCTCAGGTTGCGCTCATGTTCGCGCGCCAGTTCAATCTGCAGCTGTTGGTGCTCCACGATGACTTGGTGGTGGCGGTTTTCCATGAGAATCACGCCGAAGGCACACGCACCCACGAGTCCGATGACCACGGCACTGGTGAAAAAGCGCTTCCAGGTTTGGCGGGCGTGCTCGTTTTTCTTCTCAACGGATTGCGTGGGCTCGGGCACAAGACGCAGGTTGGGCTTGCGCTGCACGTCACGGCGCGGTTTGGTGTTGGGATGCGGACGCACCGGCTCGCGCACGGGGGCTGCGGCCGACTCAAACATGGCGAAGTAATCGTTGTTGTATTGCGGTTGCATGGCATGGTCTCCTACAATTTTTCAAGGCAGCGCAGTTTGGCGCTGCGGGCGCGTGGGTTGCGCTGGAGTTCGTCGGCGGGCGGCATCATGGGCTTTTGCGGCACACGCGCCAGGGGTGTTTTGCCGCACACGCAGGCGGGGAATTGCGGCGGGC
>WQRM01000072.1 GCA_009786735.1 Oscillospiraceae bacterium
GGGTGCGGCGTTGCATCCAGTCGAGCAGCTCGTTCGCGCTGCGCTCGTGGCGGGTGCGCCAGCCGAACGCGTCGTGGTTGCGCTGGAAGTCCGCGTTGTAGTATTCCGCCATGTGGCGCACACGTGCGATGGTGGCGTGCTGCACGCCATCGTCCATCAGTTGAGTCCAACGCTCTGCCACCAGCTGGCGGAACTGCGGGCGTTGCATCAACGTCACAAACCAATAGTTCTGGGTTCTTCTTCCATCAAGCAGACCGTGGCGCTGCAACACGCTGCTGCGTGCGCCGCCGAAATAACCGTGGTCAAAGTCCCAAATCGGGCCCATCGCCAACACTTGGCGGCCATCTTCTTGCACGGTGAAGTTCATGAACGTGCTGCTGTAGTGCATGCTAAGGTTGTGCATGAACTCGTTGATGAGGAAGAAATCCACAAAGCTGTCTACGCAGATATACGTTTCGAGGATGCACCAACACGCATAGCGAATGGCCTCGCTCACGCCGTAAATCAGACCCTGCAGATGCTCCGCGTGGGCGCGGCGTTGGCTGCCGCTGGTGGGGAAGCGAATGTCATACGGACGACCATTGACCACCACAAAGTGGTCGTTTTCAATGTCGCCGCTGGTGAACGAACGCAGGCAATACTCAATGAAGAACTCGCTGAGTGCAGGGTCTTCGTTGAAGGTCAAGTTCATGCGGTCCGGACCAACGTCGCGTTCGTCCGTCAAGATATACACGCCGTGATATTCCCCGTTGATGTAAAGGTGCAGGTTTTGCGCCATGGGCACATATTGCATGCGTGCACCCATGCGGGTGGCGAAATCAAACGCGGCATAGGTGCGCAGCAGCGAGCGATCGTGGTGGTTTGCCAGCAAAATCCAGTCGCGGTGCGCGTTGTCGCTAAACAATGCGCGGTTGGGGTTGTCAAAGCGCAGGCGCAGCGGGCGTTTTTCTTCCGAGCGATGGTGATACCACGTGCTGTGCCCGCGTCCGCGCAGACCCACTTCCACGTCTTCAAACCAGCCGGGCACGGTGACGCGACCGAGATGCCACTCAGCGCGGGGCATGTGGAACGGATGGTTATCCGCAAAAATGTGGATGGAGGGGAAGCCCCAGTTGCCGGTGTCTGGCACGCCGGGCAACAGATTCCCCTGCGCTTGAATGAGCGCCGCAAGCGCAGCGTTCACTTCGCCCACGGTGGCGTTCGGGTTAGCCAACACAGCGGCTGCATCGTCCAAAGCCGCTGCAAACACTGCCCAGCTGGTGGCGGAGTAGTTCGCTTGCTCGCGTTGTTGCGCTGCCGCAACCGCTGCCACCAAGGGCGCTCTGTCCGCTGCGGAGGCCAAGTCCATCACGTCACCGATGACAACGATGTCGTTGATGGAGGTGTTGCCGTTTGCGCGGTCGCCCAAGGTGCTGTTGATCATGTATACCCGCAGATAAACCACGCTTTGGTTCGCCAAGGTGGTGGGTAGCGCAACGTTGGTGAAGGTGTTTGCACCCGCGAAGTCAAAGTCGGTGTAGGCGTTGTCGCGGAAACCTTGAGGTGACTGCACGTTGGCGGTGATGGTGTCTGCGATGGGCGTGAACGGACCGGTCGCGCCGCCGAGGCTATACGCCAGCGCAAAAAACTGCGGCCCACTGCCGGTGGAGCGTTGACGCGCCGTGAAGCGGATGTTTTCGTGCGCGGTTGTCTCAAAGCGTAGTTGGAAGGCCGTTGCGGTGTCTACGGTGATGCCTTCGTCAATCTCCGCCGGACCCACCGAGCGCCAACCGTTGCCGCCGACGGTGTTGTTGTTCACCGCATCATTGTTGATGACGATGGGCGCGCGCACCCTGCCGTCATAGCCAATGGCGATTTGCTCGTTGTTGTTCCATGCCGTCAAGTGTGCCTGCGCAGCAAACAAGCCGCCGTCTGCGTCAAACTGGTTGTTTGTTGCCGCAGCGGTTGACTCGGTGCGTGTCAGCGTCATCAGCACAATGTCGGTGGTGTCTGCCGTGGTTGCGGCCGCCGCAATGGCAAACGTGGAGAACACCAGCACCATTGCCATGGCAAGCGCCAGTGCACGTCCGAGCCCTAGTTTCCATTTTTTACCGGGGGGGGGTAATGTGTTTTTCCATACATGACTTTGCTCCCTTTTCAACAATATATTTCCCCCATTATACCAAAAAGGCGGGTCGTTGTCAAGGCTGTGCGCTGTAAAATTTCGGCAGCAAAAAAAGTCGCGAAACCCCTTGCATTCGCCCACAACATGTAGTATAATAGAATATACTATATACAATTTGCAGAGAAGGGGACTTCATCGCATGAAAGATTATGCGCCCAACGAAAAATACCGCAACATGTTCGGTGTGCAGCGCCAGGGCTATGGCATGGAGCGCGTGGACTTGTATCTTGCGCAGCTGGAGGTTGCGTTCAAGAAAATCCGCGAAGACAACCGCAGCCTCAAACGCGAGCTCGCCGCCCGCGACGGCGGTGCTGCCCCGCTGCCCATTGATGACCCCACCGCGCCACAACACGAGCACTACATCGCCCAGTTGCAACAACAGCTTGCCGCCGAGCAAGAGCAAGCGCGCCACTTGCATGAGCAACTCGCTCACGCAGCAGCAAGCGCGCCTGTGCCTGTGCCTGTGCCCGCCGATAACAGCGACCTCAACCGGCAGCTGCAAGCCGCCCACCAAGAGATTGAATACCTGCGCCATCAGCTCAACCAGCAAGCCAGCGAAGCCAACGGCGGCTATGAGCAGGACATGCATTGCATTGCCAAAACCCTCGTGGATGCCCGCCGCCAAGCGGACGACACCCTGCGCTGCGCCGAGCAAGATGCCCTGCGCCTGGCCGCAGACATCACCGCAAAAGCCGAGCAAGACGCCGAAGCGTTGCTGCAAACCACCCGCCACCGCGTGGATGAGCTCAACGCCGAACGCGACCGTGCCGTCAGCCAGCTGCAGAGCATTTCCTATGCCGTGCACAACGTGCTGCGTGACGCGACCGAACCTCCCGTTGAGCGCCGTCCCTCGCCTGTGGACTACCGCCTGCGCGAACAAAACCTAACAAGACAAGCGAGGTGAGTCCATTGCCGCTTTCCCCGCAAGGCGAAGCCTTTGTTGAAGAAGTTGACGAACTTGCCGACGAAGTGTGGGACGAAAACACCGTCACACTCGCCACCGCCGTTGTGCCCAACGCAAACAAAGCCCGCAACATCAAACGCCTGGCCAATGCACTGTTTGGCTTGGGCGTGGGTGTTTGTTTGCTGCTGGCGGTTGTGCTGGTGCTCAACACTTTCCCCGGCGGGCTGTTTGGTCTGCGCTTTTTTGTTGAGCCCACCGATGCGATGTCCCCCATGGTTGCGCGCGGCGATGTGTTGGTCACCACCAACCGCTCGCCCGAGCGCATCACCGCAGGCGATGTGATTACATACTACGCGCTGCCCGGTCAGCCCAACAGCCGCCTCACCCGTGTGGTGCACGAGCGCGTGGGCAGCGGTGCTAACCTGCACTTTCGCACCCGCCGCCCCGAAGTCGGCGCTGAACACGACAGCTTGGAGATTCCCGCCGCGCAAGTGATTGGCGTGCGTGTTGCGGTTGTGCCACGTGCAGGGTTTGTGCTTTCGTTTTTGCACACCCACGCCTGGGCGATTGCCGTGCTTGCCGCGGCGCTATGCTTAGCTTGCGTGCTGCTGCGCAAGTGGATTCGCCCGCACGTACGCAAGAAAAAGGTGATTGTGCATGAAGAACAAGCGCTTTTTTAACCCGCGCATGCGCTTAACCGTTTGGCGCGTGCGGCGGCGCAACGCCCGCGCGATGCGTCCTCAAAAAACACCCAAAAACCGCAACACGCTGCCTCGTCCACAGTGGACCGACCGGCAGCGCGGTTTGTTTTATTTTTTTGCGCTGGGTCTGTGCGCTGCAGCCGTCGTCACCGCAGGCGTTGCATCCTATCTCATCCATGTGCACGAGCTGGTTGCCAACGACCTGAACCCCTTTGAGCTGCGCGATGCACAAGGGCATCTGCTCACCGCACAAGAGCTCATTTTGCTCGACCCATACCACCGCAACGAAATCACCCTGTTGCCCGGCGAAACCGCGGCACGCCCCATCGCCTTGGTCAACACCTCCACCCAGCCTGTGCTGCTGCGCCTGCGTGTGGAAGAAACCGCCCTGCAGCGCCGCCGCAACATCGACGGCAGTTTCATCACCATCATGCGCCAACACAACCAGCCCAGCGATGTCCACACGCCGCACACGCTCACCCGCCAGCAAGCGCAGCGCATGCTGACCGACGCCGACTTTGCGCCAGCCAACGCCACATGGGAGCAACTCGTGGGCACGCGCGTGCCTGCCGCTCGCCTGCCCGGTGGCAGCGACAGTGGTGGTCGCCTGCTGGTGTGGGAGCGCATCACCATGGACTACGACGCGCTTGACCCAGACCTGCCCGATCTTTCTGCCCTGCGCCCCGAGGATTTGTATGCCCTCGGGCTCGGCATCACCCAGCACGACTTCATGGGCTTTTATCAACGCCCGCAAGCCGACGGCAGCATCCTCTATCAACCGCTGCAAGTCGTCACCCAGCAAAACGAGAACGCAGCCCCCATCATCACGCAGCTGCGCTACGAATACATCATCTGGGATGAACTGCGACACGACGTGCACCGCTTCGGTCAAGCCGACGCGCCCGTGCAGCTGCAGCAAGGCATCGCGCTGCGCCCGCTCACCGACTTCACCGCCGCCGAAAACGCTTGGTTTTTCGACAACGACGGCTGGATATACTATGGTATAGTGCTCGCCCCGGGCGTGATGACCCCCGTGCTCATCGAAGGCTATGCCCTGCACCGTAACCAAACCGACGATGTCCGCTACCGCATCCACCTGGAAATTCAGCACCAACCGCCGCAATACGCCGAAGGGGTTTGGAGCGGCGGCGCAGCCCTCAACATCGGTGTGAACACCACCACCGCCCGCGCAAGACGAATGATACGAGAGATTCTCCTCTAAATTTCAAGCAAGCACGCACAGAAAGTACAACGCATGAAAAAACTCGCCGTAATCCAAGATATATCCGGCCTCGGGCGTTGCTCGCTCGGGGCGGCTTTGCCTGTGATTTCCGCCATGGGCGTGCACGCGCTGCCCGTGCCCACCGCTGTCTACACCAACCAAACCGGATTTTCGCGCTTCGCGGCGCTGGGATGCGAGCCACTGCTGGGGAAATACCCAAGCCTGTGGCAAGAGCATGGGGTCACGCTAGACGGCATCCTCACCGGCTTCATGGGCACACACGCGCAACTCGCCGCCGCCCAAACCATGATCAACACCTTTCGCACACCCGATACCCTGCTGCTCATCGATCCGGTCATGGGCGACAACGGGCAGCTTTACCCCGTGTTCGACGACGACTTCGCCCGCGCCATCGCCGATTTCGCGCGCCAAGCGGATGTCATCACGCCCAACGTCACCGAGCTTTGCCTGCTCGCCGGCGAATGCCCCATGACTTTTTTGCGCGCCCCCCCGGACGAACAACGGCGCATGATCATCCAACTGTGCGCCGCCTTGCCGCAGCCCACCATCATCGTCACCGGCTGGAAGGTGGACGACCTTGTGTTCAACGCCGCATGGCAACATGGCAAGCTCAGCAGCTATTCCACATCGGCGGTGGCGGGGTCATACTCCGGCACGGGCGACTTATTCGCCGCCACGGTTTGCGCTGGTTTGGTGCGCGGCGATGCCCTGCAAGATTGCATCACCCGCGCAGCGAAGTTCCTGCATGCCGCGCTCACCGAGGCCGCGCAGCGCAACCTGCCGCCCAAGCACGGCGTGCCATTTGAACACCACTTAAAGGAGTTACTCTTATGAAACGTAAACACGTCTATCACATTGCCCTCACGGCGGTGCTCGCCGCACTCACCACCACGCTGATTATCTTCAATGTTTCGACTGGCGCAGGGATTATACACGCTGGCGATGCCATCATCCTGCTGGCAGCGGTGTTGCTGCCCACGCCCTACGCCATGTTGGTTGGTGCGATTGGCGGCGGCTTGCATAATATACTGTTCATCCCCATGTGGGCACCTGCAACGATTGTCATCAAGGCAGCCATCACCGTGCCGTTTAGCGCAAAGCAGCCAAAGATGCTCACCAAGCGCAACATCCTTGCGCTCATCCCCTATGCGCTGATCACATTGCTTGGCTATGGCTTTTACGAAGTATGGTTCATCACACAGGGCCCATGGCTAGAGATTTTGCTGGCCTCCATGTTGCGCAACAGCGTGCAAATCGTTGCCAGCAGCATCCTGTTTATCGTCCTAACCGCGTTGTTGGACAAAACCAACTTCAAGCAACGCATCGGGCTGTAAACGATCAATATCGCGAAACCCCACTCCATAAAAATCACGGAGTGGGGTTTTGATATTACCTGCAGATTTGCCGCGAAGCGGGATCAATCCCAGAACCATGGGCGGGTGGGTTCGGGTTCGGGCTCGAATACGCTTTGGTCTTCCACCAGCCGCACGGTCACGTCAAAGGTGTCGGTGACGTTGAAGTTCTCGCGGTTCACGCGGGCGATGGTGAGCTCAAGCGCTTGCCCAACGCTGCCGGTTTCGATGACTTCCAACAACACTTCGGGACGATTGATGGGGTTGCCATTCACGTGGGTGATGATGTCCTCGGGCTCAACTTGGGTGTTGCGGAAGTCGCTGTCGTCGTCGATGGCCGCGATGATGATGCTGCCGGACGGCAAGTTGTTCGCACGCACCACAAATGCGCCGGGTGCCGTTTGCGTGGCCACGATGAACTGAATCCCCAACTTCGGACGATTGGGCACGCGTCCCATGGCGATGAGGTTGTTCACCACTTCCTGCACCGTGGACGACGGCACGGCGAATCCCATGCCCTCGAAGTACAGGTCAACGATTTTCTGCGAGTTAATGCCGATGACCTGCCCCAGTGCGTTCACCAGCGCGCCGCCGCTGTTGCCGGGGCTGATGGGCGCGGTGTGTTGGATGGTGATCATCGTGTGGCGGTTGCGGATGGGTCGGTCAATCGCACTCACAATGCCATCGGTAAACGAACCCATGAACTGAATCCCGCCCGGGTTGCCCACCGCGAACACCGGCTCGCCCACGCGCAGCGCGTCGGAATCGCCAAACGTGGCAGCGTGCAAGCCCGTGGCGGGGATACGCAGCAAGCCAACGTCCGTGCGCACATCATAGCCGATGATTTCGGCGTAAAAGCCTTCGCCGTTGTATAGCTCAATGCTCACGCGGCGGTTCGTGCCTTCAATCACGTGCGCGGCGGTCACCACATAGGTGTGCGTGCCGGCGGTATTCTCATGCATAATAATCCCGCTGCCCTCGCCGATGATGTTGTTGCCGCGCGTGCCGTGGATCTGCACCGCCACGTTGGAGCGCTGGAGGCTTTCGGCAATCTGCACCGGCGTCATCCCGCCATACACCGCAGGCGACGAGCGGTCACCGTCGGGCGTTTGCGCAAGCTGCATGTGCGGGCTGTCGCTGCCGCCGCCGGGCAGCGTCACTGCAGGCGGAGTTTGCGGTCGATTCGCAGCGTAGCGTATGCCAAAGAACCCCGCCGTGCCGCCCACAATCACCAGCAACACACACAGCACCGAAATCGCTGCCACGCCTCTGCGGCGCTTGGGCGGTTGTTGCGGCGTGAGATCCGGCAACGCGGGCATTGGCAGCGAAGCGTTTTGCGCATCGTCGTAGCCATAGCCGCTGAAATTG
>WQRM01000073.1 GCA_009786735.1 Oscillospiraceae bacterium
CTTTCGTCGCCCCCTCAGTCACCGCTTTCGCGGTGCCAGCTCCCCCGCACGCGGTGGAGCCCTTGGCAACACCTGCAAGTTCGAGTTTCGCCAGGGTCTCCCCCGCTGGGGGAGATGTCGCGTAGCGGCAGAGGGGGATCAATACAATTTGTCTAAAGCCGCCAAAAACAACAACAGGAGGCAACACGCTATGGCAAAAGGCAACGGTAACAGCAACTACGCGCATTCCATCGTCCGGTACGACTTCCAGTACGCACATCGATTCATGCACTACCACGAAGGAGAGGCCCAGTTTTTGCACGGGCACTCGGGCTATCTTGAACTCGAAGTCGGCGGCAAAGTAGACGAGCGCACCGGCTACGCCTATCCCTGCAAAGAAGCGCAAAAGCTGGTGATTGAAATCGCGAACAACTTCCACCACGGCACACTGCTGCAAGAAGGCGACCCGCTCATCGAGCACCTGCTCAAGGGCTATGAGCAAGCAGGCATTCGCAACGGCGTGCCAGAGATCGACGCCGTGCGTCCGAAAAAACTTGACCACCCCCTGGTGAAATCCTACCCGGAATGCCGCTTGTCGATCACCGCAAAGGTCTCCACCTGCGAAAACTTCTGCGAAATGTTCTACGAGCTGCTCAAAGACAAGCTCAACATCAAAAAAATCACGTTCAGGTCGTCTTCCCTCAACGCCGCCACCCGGTGCTACGACTAACCACCTGCGGTGGGGCTCCGTCGCTTCGCTGTGCACGCTTACAGCTTTGGATGAAAAAACAACCCCGCCACAACCGTGACGGGGGTTTCGCTTATTTCATTCTCGTGCCTGCATCAACTGCGCGTCACCAGCGAATCCACCAGCCGCATCACCACGCCGCCCAATAGCGGCCACATCAGCCGCAGCCCCACGCGAATCAGCAGCACATCCACCAGCCACAGCACAGGGCGCAGCAACGTGCCCGTGAGCCTGCACCAGCTCGGCTGCGGAATTTCAGTTTGCGTGCCAAGGTAGGCATCCGTCAGCACCTGCGCAATCACACGATGTCCGCGCGCGTTGGGATGAATGAGGTCGAACTGTGCCACGCCAATGCGCCCGGCAAACGCGGTGTGCACACAGGCAATGATGAAGGCATCGGGGTCTTGCGCGAGCTGCGCGTGGAACACGCCATTGAGCATGTCAATCGCCACGCCCACCGCGCGGTAGAGAATCGGCACGTGCGGCGAGGGATTGAACATCGTCTGCACCATCACCGTGGCATCGGGGTTGAGATACCGCAACTGCGCGATAATCTGTGCAAAGTTCTCCTCAACTGCGGTAATCATCGGCTGCATAAAGTCAAAGTCGTCCCGGAACAGCGCACCCATCACATGACCCACCAGCTCGCCATGCGTGCCCGCCAGCATGAAATCGTTGCCACCAATGCTGATGAGAATCGTCTGCGCACGGCTGACGTAATCTTGCACGCCTTCGGCATACATCAACTCGCGCAAAAGCCAGTGTGTGCGGTTGCCCGCATAGGCAAAGTTCACGTGGCGGTAGCCCTGTTCCCGCGCGAAAAGGTTCGCCGCGCTGTCGTGCTGCGCCACGCCCCAACCTGCAGCGATGCTATCGCCCAGCACAACCAGCAGCGGGCGTTCGTCGGGGTATGGCTCACACGGGCACGACGTGCCGTGCGCCGCAACGGCGAGCACACCACACAGCAGCGCCAAACACAGGAAGACACTAAGTAGCTTTTTCATGCGAATCTCCTCCCGGGGTTATTCCGCCCGCTCGTAAGTAAACGACATGCCTTCCGCTTGCAAGCTCGTCAGCACCAATAGGTTGCCGTTAATTTGCACAGACCATTCTTCATTCGCCACGCCAAACTGCAGCGGTTCGCCATCCACACTGCGGATGCGCAACACATTGCCCGCTGCCACTTGCCATTCAAAGTCTTCCACCGCAGCCGTTCCGCCGCCACGTGTGCCTTGACCGTTGGGCGCAAAGAAGTATTGCCAGGTGGACACTTCTTCCCAGTTCCATGTGCCAACAACTTGCTCGGCAGTCACAGGAGCAATCACTTGCGCAGGCTCTGTTTGCGCGGGAACTGTGGGTGCGGGAATCGCGCCACCACCACCCACTGCGCGGGAGTAATAGTACCGAGAGCCTTCAAGCGATAGCCTCAGCTCGCCTTCACGGTAGCGCATCGTCCAGCGCTCCACGCGTCTGCCAAATTGCAGATTGTTATTGTTGGGCGACTCAATGCGCAACGTGTTGCCACTGATGCTCCAGTTAAATTGCTCACGCCCAAAGGTCTGCGTGCTGCGTGTGCCTGTGCCGTCTTCGTTGAAGATGTAATGCCAACGAGCATCGTTGTCCCAGTTCCAGCGGCCAACCAGTTCTTGTTCAGTTAGGCCACCGTCGGTCGGCGCAAAAATGCCAATGAGGAAAAGCCCGCCCAGCACCACCAGCACCCAAAACCACCAGCGCTTCCAGATGGGACGGCGCGCAGGCGACGCTGCAGGCTGCCATGGTTGCTGCTGCATGGGTTGTTGCTGCATGGGTTGTTGCTGTTGCCATGCCGGTTGTTGTTGCTCCGACGCAAAGGCGGGGGGTTGATCCAAGTTCACGTTGCGGGGATCGGTGCTGTCCCACGCGGAGGGCGCGGGCTCTGCGGCAGGCGGCGGAGATGCAGCCGGTGCGGCCGCACCGCAGCTGGGGCAAAACTTTCCGCCCCCGATGGGTGTTAAGCAAAATTGACAGTTCATGATGTAGTTCTCCTTCACAGCGAATTTTTTTCACCTTTTCATTATACACTATTTGCGCCGCCGATGCAATGTTAATTTCACAAAATGTCTATATTTTTTTATGGAAAGGGTTTCCTCGGCGCGCGCGCACCAGAAACGCCCTCTCCGCCGCAAAAAAATTATGAATTGTTTCATAAAAACCTTGCCTTTTTTGTGCGTTATGTGGTATAATGGAAAGGAAAGTCAACAAAAGGAGTGGACGCCATGGCAACCTACTGCCCAAATCCAGCGTGCAACCTCAAGCTCAAGCCAACAGACTGGAAGCCCGCCTGCCCCAAGTGCGGCGTCAACATCCAGTTTTACCGCATCGAAGAACGCTTGTCCAACGAAGCCGACCACGTGGAGCTGGCCGCCGCCGCCACCAGCCTTGGCATCGACCGCGCAAAATCCGCGCTGTTCAGCACGCCCACGGCCAAGCTGCGCACCTATCTGGAAATCTTCGCGCCGCTGGGGCTGCTGGGCATCCCCGTGCTGGTGCATGCCGTCATGTCTGCCTTTGCCGACGGCGGCTTCATGGAGAACTTCATGCCCTCCATCCTGCACTTCGTGAACTTCGACGACCCCGCAGCGCTGCTTTCGGGCAACATCTGGCTGCTGTTGTTCGTGTTGGGACTAGCGCTTGCATTCCCGCTGCTGTGGCTGGCGGTGAACATCTGCAAGCCCTTTGGCTGTGGGCGCAGATGGTTCGGGCGCTCGCTGATCATCAACGGCATGGGCATCTTCGCCGCCGCCTTGGCGCTGGTCGCTCTGCTGCAGTTCAACCCCGTGCAGCCGCTGAGCCTGCGCCAGCAAAGCCCCGCCGTGTTTGAGGTCATCCTCATCCAAGCCGCCGAAGAACATGATGACGGTCTCAGCGCGCAGACCACCATCACCATTCCCGTGCGGCGCGCCCGTTATCAATATCACCGCGTTGCACTCACCAACCCCGGCGATGAAGCCCTGCAAAACTTCACCTTCCAGCTCGCCGTGCCCGAAGGCACAACACTCGCCAGTGGCACCGTGAGCACCGCCTACAACGCCCGCCCCTCGTTCCTCTACGTCGAGCAAGACGGCGACGACGACAACATATATACCGACATCATCTGGACCATCGGCGAGCTTGCGCCCGAAGCCACGCTCGCGCTGTCCTTCCGTGTGCACACCGAAGGCTACGCCGTGCATGGTGACATCGCAGCCGCAAGCGATGCCATGCCGGTGCGTCCCGGCGACACGATAGAATACGCCATCGACTTCATGAACATCAGCCTGCCCACCGCCGAGCGTGCCGTGCTGCATCTGCGACCCGAAGGCGTTGAAGTCACCGAGATCGACTGGGAAATCACTGACTTGTTCACTGGCGGCAGCGTCACCATTCCCTTTGCAACCGCCAGCACCGAGCCGCCCGTGGCGCAACCTTTCGTCATCGCCGGGCTCATCGGGCTGATGCTCGCTTACCTGCTCATCATGCTGGTGAACATCGCCATTCGCAAGCAAGGCGGGCTGCCCCTCAAGCACGCGCCCAGCTGGGTGGCATTCATGCCCACGGAAGAAGTGTATGCCTATCTCGTGCGCACCGGCAACACCGTGAAGGATCTGCGAGAGGAGAAAGCCGCCGAAGCCGGTGAGCCCGTGCTCGCCCGCACCGAAACCGCCTGCCCGCGCTGCGGCTGCGACATGCTCAACCGCGACATTTGCGAATATTGCAAGCTGCACGCCGCCGCCCTGGCGAAGTATGAAAAGCAGCTTGCCACCACCGCTTTGCTGGCACAGCGCCGCGCCGGAGGAAATTGGAACAAGCTGGATGGTTGAATTTTCACGCGCTAATGCACTGGCTGGACATATTGCACAAACAAAAATGATTTTTTTGTAAAAAAGGCTTGCAATTTGCGTCCAGATGTAGTATAATAGTTGTATTACGCCCGCACAAATGCATATACATGACAGTTATTACACAATATGGGAGAGTTTGCACCAATGTCAAACCGACTTTACCAAGGCATATTGCCCAAATTGGCTGACACCGCAAAACGCTGCATCGGCACCGTGACCGAAGACGGCAACGTCTTCGCCTGCAGTGAAGCCGCCCGCATCGGCGAAACGCTCAAAGGTGACCTCTCTGAGCTGTTTCTCACCACCGAGCCGCTCATCATTGGCGACAACGCCGTTTGCCGCGTAGACAACCAAAGCGGCACGTTTTCGGCCTTGTTCGTGCAAGGTGATGATGACCATGCCCTGCAAAGCGCGGCCTTTTGTGCCGCGGCGCTCAGCTGTGTGGAGGAATTTGCCGGCGAGCGCTATGACCGCATGAACTTTGTGAAGAATGTTATCCTCGATAACATCCTGCCCGGCGACATCTATCTGCGCACGCGTGAGCTGCACTTGAACAACGAAGTGCCGCGCGCCGTGCTGCTCATTCGCGGCGTAGACAACAACACCGAAGGGGTATACTCCGCCACCCAAACGCTCTTCCCCGACAAAGCCAAGGATTTCGTCATCAACATCAGCGAAACCGACATCGCCTTGGTCAAAGAGCTGCGCCCCGGCATGGAAGGCCGCGACCTGGAGAAGCTTGCCCGCTCCATCGCCGACGCCGTCAGCCCGCAATACGAAACCCAGCCGCACATCGGCATCGGCACCACCGTGGGTTCGATTCAAGATCTCGCTGCTTCCTTCAAAGAAGCCCAAGTGAGCCTTGAGGTGGGCAAAGTGTTTGATACCGAAAAGAAAATCATCAGCTACGACTATCTGGGCATCGCCCGTTTGATTTACCAGCTGCCCAAGCGGCTGTGCGGCATGTTCCTGCAAGAAGTCTTCAAGCGCGGCACGATTGACAGCCTGGACGAAGAAACCCTGTTCACCATCCAAAAGTTCTTCGAGAACAACCTCAACGTGAGCGAAACGTCCCGCCGCCTGTTCGTGCACCGCAACACACTCGTGTATCGCCTGGAGAAAATCAAAAAGCTCACCGGTCTTGACCTGCGCGAGTTCGACGACGCCATTGTGTTCAAAGTGGCGCTGATGGTGAAGAAATACCTCGACGCAAGACCCATCCGTTATTAACTCATACTGGGCAAACCGAACACCGTTCGCCCCTATAAAGGAGATTGCCATGTTATTAGTCAGCACCAATTCCATCACCGGCCGCGAGTACGACGTGCTCGGCCTCGTCACCGGCGTGGGCGTGCCGCCGTTCAAGTTGCGTTTTAGCACCGAGCAAATCGGCAAAGTCATCGAAGAAGGCGTGGAACGCGCCAATAACAGCATGATCGCCAAAGCGCAAGCCATGGGCGCGGATGCCATCGTCCGTGTGCGCTACGACAAAGAAGCCAGCGAAACCGGCGTGCAAATCATGGTTTGGGGCACGGCCGTGCGGCTGCGTTAGCCACCTGCGGTGGGGCTTCGTCGCTTCGCTGTGTTCTCGGATTGTTTTCATCAAATCCGCGGGTAACAACGCCCGCTTCCCACAACCAAATAATCGATTTTTTCGGAAGACGCAGAGATGCGTCTTTCGCCCATTTTAGGGGTTCGGTAAATTTTGTCACCCATTTTTACTTTATCTTGCAAAAGTTGTATAAATTTACCGCGCTGGCGCATAGCAGTTTAACAGAGGAGTGCATCACCATGATCGAGTTCCGCGACGTCACAAAAGAATATCCCAACGGCACCAAAGCACTGCGAGGGGTCAATCTCACCATTTCCCCGCGCGAGTTCGTGTTTGTGGTTGGTTCGTCGGGCGCGGGCAAAAGCACGTTCCTCAAGCTGCTGCTGCACGAGGAAATCCCCACCGGCGGCACGGTGCGCGTGGGTCGCTTTGAGCTCAACAACCTCACCCGCAAGCAGATTCCGCACTACCGTCGCCAGCTGGGCATGGTCTTCCAAGATTTCCGGCTGATCGCCAACATGAACGTGTACGACAACATCGCCTTCGCCATGCGCGTGGTGGGGCGGCGCGAGCGTGCTATCCGTGAGCGCGTGGCCTATCTGCTGCAACTGGTTGGTTTGAGCCACAAGGCACACAGCAAACCCAGCGAGCTTTCCGGCGGCGAGCAACAGCGCGTAGCCATCGCCCGTGCACTGGCGAACAACCCCGACCTCATCATCGCCGACGAACCCACCGGCAACATCGACCCCCGCATGAGCCGCGAACTGCTGGATCTCTTCGTGCAGCTCAACGAGCAAGGCACCACCATCGTCATGGTCACCCACGCCCATGAGCTCGTGCGGCAATACAACAAACGCATCATCATCCTAGACAACGGCATCGTCACCGCAGACGGTGGTTTGCGCCAAGCGCCAACCCTCGTGCCGCCGCAGCCACTGCATCGGCATCCCACCGCGCCGCTACCTGCGCCGATTTACACGCAACGCCGCGTGGGTTGACGCGAAGAGATGCAATTTTTTTGAAAAAAGAGCCAAAAAACTTTAGCCGCTTCGCGAACCCCCACCGGCTGCTACGCAGCCACCTCCCCCAACCGCCTGCGCTGAATACGCGCTATATTTTCAACCTGAGAAACTCTCCCACTAATCATCAACCCGCCCGGTTGAATGCCTCCCCCTTGGGGGAGGTGGCTGCGTAGCAGCCGGTGGGGGTTCAGAGGAGTCCCCCATGGCAAAACACGGTCGCGGGTATCTCACCCGCATGGGCTTTCGCAATATATCCTCCAACCGCACCATGAGCATGGCCTCGGTGCTGGTGCTGGTGAGCTGCCTGATGCTCATCGGCTTGGTGTTCCTCACCGCCACGGACTTCAACCGTGCATTCCAGAACTTCAGCGCGCGCAACGTCATTCGCGTGTTCCTCGTGCCGGGCATGGAGGATAACCACCGCAACGATCTGCAAAACCGCATTGCCGCGCTTGACGGCGTGCGCGAGGTGCGCTATGTCTCACAGGCCGAGGCGCTCGAGCACATGCGCGCGACCTATGCCGACGATTTTCGCCTGCTGGACGGCGCACGCGAA
>WQRM01000074.1 GCA_009786735.1 Oscillospiraceae bacterium
GCAGCCCCGCCAGCACGGGAATGAGTGCGAGGTTGAAGTTTGCGCCCAGCTGCACCACCGCCGCCGCCGCTCGCATGAGTTCCGCCAAGCCCGGCAGCAGCAGAATTAGCGCCAGCATGCTGCCGACGATTTCGAGGGTGCGGCGCATTTTTTCGTCTTCGGGCAGGATGGAGAAAGCGTAGGCCATCAGCATGATCACGCCCATCGCCAGTGCGCCCGAGCGCAGCACGCGCATAAAACTGCCCTGCAGCATGTTCAGCAGCTGGTTGATGATGTCGCGCGGGGACACGTTGAGCAGACCGTATAGATCTATGTCGCCCAAGCCGAGGTCAGCGAGCAGGTCGCGGGTTTCGGGCGGGAGGGTGTCGGCGAGTTGTCCGGCACCACTGGCATCCAACTGCGCGTCGATGTTGGGCGTATAGGCTTGGGCGGAAATGGCGAAGGCGGCGAGCAATAGCAGCGTAACCAGTGCTTTTTTCCACATGTGTTTTATCCTCGTATCAGTCCTACCGCAAGTTGCGCGATGCTCATGAGCATCGGCAGGGTGAGCGCCAAAATGAGCAGACGACCGCCCAGTTCCACGATGTTTGCCAGGGAGCTTGACCCACTGTCGCGGCAAATATCAGCGGCAATTTGCGTGGTGATGCAAATGCCCAGCGCCTGCACCAGCATGGTGAAAGCGTTGTTGCCACCCAGCAGATTGTCCGCACCCAGTGGGGTGTAGGCGAGAATCTCCTGCACACCGGCGATGAGCTGCTGCAGCGAGCTAAAGGTGAGCAAGACCACCGCAAGAATGCCGCCGAGTTGCACGAAGATGGCGAACTCTGGTTTGATTTGCCGCACAATGAGCGCCGCGATGGCTGCGATGATGGCGGCGATGCCAAGCTGAATCATATCGGTAACACCGACGACACGGTTTCAAGCAGGCGCAGCAGCTCGGGGATGAGCATCATCAAAATCACTACGATGCCTGCCAGCACCACCAGCATGCCGTATTCCTCCCGCCCGATTTTGGCGAGAATCTGCTGCAAAATGGCCACGATCAACCCGACCGATGCGATGCGAATAATCAGCGTTAAGTCCATGGTAAACTCCTCATATGAACAAAATCATGACGGTTAATCCCGCCAGCACACCGAGGGTGAAGGCCGCTTTGCCGCGGGTGTCGCGCACGGCGCGGGCTTGGTCGAGCTGCGTGGTCAGCAGGCTTTCGTGCAACTGCAGGGCTTCGCGCTGGCCGGCGGCGTCGCTTGCGCCAAGCAACTGCCCCAGCGAAAGCAGATGCCTGCGGTCGTCGTCTTTCAGCCCATGCCCGGGCGATTGCAGCGCGCCTTGCCACGCCTGCGGGAAGTCCACGCCGGTGTTCATGCTATGTAAGCAGCGCGGCAAAAACGCCGGGTGCTGCGCTTGTTCGCACAGGTCGGCGACCATGGTTTGCACGGGCGGGCGGCTGTATTGCAGCTGTGCACGCAGCTGCGCGAGCATTTGCAGGCACAGCTCCAGCTGGCGGGCGCGTTGCATCATCGTGCGGGAAATGAGCGCGCCCGTGCCCGCGCAAGCCAAGAAAATCAGCGTCATGGCGATATAGTTGAGCATAATTTTTCACGTTCTTTCAGTTGCAGATAATTACGCATTACGCATTGCGCATTACGCATTTCAATCTGTATGAGCCAGTCAAATGCGTGCAGCAGCTGCCGCACCACCGGGCGAGTGAGCGCTTCGTCCACGCTGCCTGCGTGCACGGTGGCAGCGAAGCTCACGCCTGCGTGCATGCCGGTCTGCAGCGCTGCCACGTCTTCGTCGCCGCCGAGTTCGTCGCAGACCATCACCTGCGGTGCTAGACTGCGCAAGGCGAGCATGATGCCCTGCCCTTTGGGGTAGCCGCTGAGGACATCGGTGTTCACGCCCACATGGCAGCAAGGCATGCCGTTGCGTGTGCCGGCGAGCTCGCCGCGCTCGTCGATAACGGTCACGCGCAGACCGTGGTTATCCGAAAGCCGGCGGGATAAATCGCGTAGCAAGGTGGTTTTGCCGCTGCCGGGTGGCCCTGTGATGAGCACGCTGGGCAGCTGCCCGCCGGTGTAAATCTTGCTGCAAAGCTCGGCGGCTGTGCCGGGGATTTCCCGCGCCACGCGCAGGTTCACGCTGGAGATTTCACGCACGGCGCTCACTTGCCCGTGTTCAAGCACTGCGGTGCCGCACAGCCCTGCGCGGTGACCGCCGGGCAAGGTGATGTAGCCGCGCGCGATGTCTTGGGTGTAGCTGTGCACGGAAAACTCACACAGGCTGCGCAGGATTTGCGCCAGTTGCTCGGCGGTCAGGCGCAGGCAATCGTTGCGCCAAAGAGGGGTGACGCGCTGCGAGGCGGTGATGTAATGCGGGCCACTCGGCAGGGTGAGCGACAGTGCCGCACCGGCGCGCATGCGGATTTCGGTGGTCTGCGTGCGCAGGTCGTCGGGCACGCAGGCGAGGATGTCTCGCACGAAGGCGGGCAGGTGAGACGCGGCTTGGTCAAAGGGCTTTGCGCCAAGTGATAAAACCAAAGCAAACACCCCCTTCACGCATTTTTACATGCTTATGCAGGGGATGTCCGGGATATTCCGTTTGCAGCATTCTATCAAAATTGAGTCGGGTTCACATGCACCATGCAATGCTTGACTTTCTCGAACCGGGCTTCGATTTCGTCGTGCACCTGCTGGGCGATGTCGTGCGCCTGCGCGAGCGTGGCGGCTGCATCGGCGCGGATTTCCACGTCCACGTAAATCTTGTTGCCGAACAAGCGCGTGCGCAGGTTGTCAATCCCCAGCACCTGCGGTTGCGCTAAAATGACCTCGCGCATGGCTTGCTGGAGTTCATCATCGCAGGCTTTGTCGGTCATCTTACCAATGGCATCAAGGGCGATTTTGACGGCGGTTTTCAGGATAAACAGGCAAATGATGAGCGCCGCCACGCTGTCCATGATGAGGAAACCCAGCATCGCACCCAGGATGCCCACAAAGCTGCCGATGGACGACAGACCGTCCGCGCGGCTGTGCCAAGCGTCGGCCATCAGTGCGCCGGAGTCAATCTTCTTGGCGGTGGCGCGCACGTACCAAAACAGCCCCTCCTTCACTCCAATGGATACCACGGCGGCAATCAGCGCGAGCAGCCCCGGCACGGCGATGGTTTCGTAATGCCCCGCCAAAATGCGCTGCACGCCGCCCCAGCCAATGCCCACACCCACCGAGAACACCAGCAGCGAAAGCAAGAGCGCCGCCACGCACTCAAAGCGCTCGTGACCGTAGGGGTGCTTGGCATCGGGCTTTTTGCCGGCGAGCTTGATGCCGATCATCACCACCACGGTGCTGATGAGGTCGGCGATGGAATGCACGCCATCGCTGACCATGGCGGTGGAGTGCGCGAAAATGCCTGCGAACAGCTTGAATGCCGCCAGCAGTATGTTGACGATGATGCTGTGGCGCGCGGTGCGCATGGCGAGTTGCTGTGCTGTTTTTTTCTTCATGATAAAACTCCTCTTTCTGTCAGGGTATTCCGCGGGCAAAAAAAAAGGCACACCTACGGAACATTTCTGTCCCGCAGATGTGTGAAAGTGTTCATCTGCTGCCGCTTGCGCAGCCCGGCACCATGGCAAGCCATCGCCTGTTCAGAGCGCCAGTATAGCACAATTTTGCGGCGTTGTCAAGTGTTTTGTTATTCCGCGCCATATTTTCGCTGCATGCGTTCCACTTCTTCTTGCATGTCGCGCAGATCCTCTTGCGCCTCTTGGATGGCGGCGTTTTGCTCCACGGGTTCTTCGGGCGGGGGAGCGGGCGCAACCGCTTCGGTTTGCGGCTCGTCGATGCTCACGTCCAGCAAATCATCGCAGGTTTGTCCTTCGATGTCCGACGCGGGCAAGGCTTGCGTGGGCTCGGGCTGCTCAACGATGGAGTCTTCGGCTGCGGGCTGCTGCCGAGCCTTTTTCTTTGCAAGAATTGGCAGCACAATCGCCAGCGCAAGCATCAGCACCGAAACAGCGCTGGCTGCCGCACCCAGCACAAGCCCGCGCGGGCGGTAGTGCATCTCGATTTCATGCGTGCCTTCGGGCAGGTCAATGGCGAGGTAAGCGCCGTTGCCTGTGCTCAACAGCGGCACACGTTGACCGTTGAGGAACACCCGCCAGCTTTCATCAAAGGGGATGGAGGTGAACATCAGCCCGTCCTCCGGTGCGGTGATGGTACCGGCCAAGCGGGTGTCGCTGAATGCGGTGAGCTGCAGTGCGCCTTGCGACAACACTTCGTAGCCTGCTCGGAAGGTGTCCATGTCGATGGCGTAGGCATCCAGGCGGAATGAGCCGGAGGTGGCGTTGTTGTGCCGCGGCGTGAGGCGCAGCTCAATTTCAAGCGGCTCGCCTGCGCGGATTTCGCCGATGTCGATCACGGTGTTGCGGCGGTGGCGTGCTTCGGTGCGATCCGCGCGCATGATATATAGCCCGTGAATGTAGTTGCGGTCAAAGTGGATGTACACGTTGGTGTCTGTTTCGCTAATCAACAGCAGCGGGATGACGGCATATTGCCCTTGTGGGCGCTCGCTGAAGCTAATCATGTTGGTGCCGCTGATTTCGGGGCTAAGGTTGGGGTGAGAAGATGAGCCGTGGTTAATTTGAATCTCAAGCGGGGTGAACACATCCTCTTGCACGTGGCTGGCGCGCTGCCAGAAGTCTTGTTGCAGGTGAATGGGGTTGTTCATGTGTGCGGTTTCCCATTGGCGCAGGTTGTCGTGCGCCCAAAATGCCACGGACAGGGGATAGCGGTTCTCGAACACGGTGAAGCGTTCATAATCCAGCTGCGGGTGGCGTTGATAAATCATGGGGTTGAGCGTTTGCACAAACGAGCTGCCACGCGGCGGGTGATTGTGGTCGTGGCCGTGGTTTTCCACCAGCCAGCGCAGGTTGTGCATGGCGTTGAAGACCGGCGTGTTGGGGTTGTAGATGTAGCTGTTGATGTGGTTGGAGTCCATGCCCAGGCGGTTTTGCAGGTTGGCCACGCGCTCGTTGGCCATGGAGCTGAAGGTGGAGATGCCGCGGTAGCCATACCATGCCGGAGCCATGTGGGTGCGGCTGTCGGTGACCTCCATGCGGGAGAACAATTCGTCGTCAAAGTCCAAGATATTGTTGCGCACGTGTTGGAATTGCACAACGCCCGAGGTGAAGTTTTCGCGCACGGCGGTGATTCTGAATTGGTTGATGCTGGCCGCGCTCACTTCGGTAATCACTGCGCAAAACAGCAGCAGCGCAAGCCCGGCTTTCCAGCGTTTGTCGCCCTTCATGTGCGCCAGCAACAGGATGCCGTAGACCAGCAAAAACGCCAGCGTGATGGCAATGGTGATGTAGAAATTGCCGTACACATTGTTGCCGCCGGGATTGTGTTGCAGCACATGCCGTTGCAGCATGGGCGTGCCCACGCGCTCCACGATGATGACGAATGCTGCCACGCCCACGCCCACGCCAAGCAGCGCTTTGGCCGAGATATCGCGGATATGCTGGAACGCGCGAAAGGCGATGAACAGCAGCAAAAAGCTGTAGATGAACGAAAAACGGTGGGGTAGGTCATTGGGGAACTTGCCTGCGTGCCACAACCAGTTGAGAATGTTGACGTTCATGCTGAGGAACATGAAGACCATCAGTGCGCTGTAAACGATTTTTTCGCGCAGCTTGATTTTTGGTGCAAGCAGGAACAATGGAGCCAGTAGCAAGGCAATCACGCCGCTGTAGACATTGGGCAGGGCGTTCATGCCGTGCCCGCGGTAGGTGACGTTGAGGCTGGCCATGTGTTGCGCCAAAAAGTCAAAGGCGCTGAAGAACAGGTTGGCGTTGTCGGGCATGCTCGCGCCTGTGGCGGACGACGACTGCAACGCGAAGAACGTGGGCAGTAGCGCAATGGCCGCAAGCCCACCGGCAAGCAGCGAGCCCGCGCCAAAAGCGAGCATCGCGCGCGGCAAGCGCAGACGGAGTATCTTGGGCTGGGGTTTGTTCGCTTCGGGCAGTTTGGCTTCAAGCTCATAGTTGCTGAAATACTGCACAAAGAAGAACAGCACGCTGAAAATGCACAGCATGAAGCCCATATAAAAGCTGCTGAACATGGCAATGGCCAAACTGACGGCATACAGCGCAAACTTGCCTTTGGTCACGCAATAGTGAATGCCCAGGGCAATCAACGGCAGCAGCGCAAGGGCATCTAGCCACATCACGTTCCAGTAATAGGCCAGCAGCCACGCGCAAAAGGCATACAAAATGCCGAAGGCTGCAATTGAGAAATTGTTGAGCCCAAACATCTTCTTGAGCATGTAGGAGAAGGTCACAGCAGCCAGCACGCACTTGATGAGCACCATCACGGCGATGGCCTCGGGCACACGCTGGTGACCAAACAGCAGCACGGTGATGATGCCAATGGGGCTGGACAGATAGTTGAAGAAGTTGCCCAAAAATCCGCCGCCCAAGCCGCTGTACCAGGAATACAGCAAGCTGCCGCCGCCGGTCAGGCGCATTTGCAGCTCGCCAAACAGCGGGGCATATTGGTGGAACAGATCCATGTGCAAAATGCTGCGCACGCCGCGTTCGCCGCTGACGAACGGCACCATGTTGTGCACGAACCACATGAAAATCATCAGAAAAGTTGCGCCCACGCCTGACGCCGCCACGTAGCAATTCTCTTTTGCCCAGCGTTTGAGCTTGTCCATGTTTTCCTCCTTTAATTACCCGGGTGAACGATGTTTTGCACAAATGCGTGATAAACTTGCACGGAAGCTTCGCCATTGATGTCACGCAACACAGAGGTGTTGTTCGTGCCATTGCCTAGCTCGCCATGGGTATTGTTTCCGCTGGCGAGCAAGAGCGAATTGCCGGAGCTGTCCACAGCAATCACAAAGGTTCTGTAGCCAACTGCTGAAATTTGCACGCCCGCTTCTGCGCCGCCTAGCGACATGGGGAAACGCGGACCGCCGAACACGTTGAGCCGTTGATGGTGCGTTTTGTTCACATTTAGCCGTTGGTAGCCGCGTTCACCATACCAAGTGCCGCCGCCCCAAGTGAACACGTCGCCGTTGCTCAATATCGCAACCGCGTGGCGGCTTCCAACGGCAACATGCGTGGTGTTGTCTAAACCAACTTCGCGTCCGATGATTGTACTTGCGCCGTTGATGAACGTGTTTTGTTGGCTGCGGCGCCCGGTGTCAATCGCAAGTTGCCCGTATTGATTGTTCCCCGCCACCATCAGCTGCCCTGAGGTGGCGCTCGCGTCTTCTGCGCGAACGATGAGGGAGAATCTGTCTCCCGCGGCGATCTGAATCACGTTGTCGATATAGCGCACATTATTCCAAAGCGTTCGTTGTCCGGAGGGTTGTGCCCGTGATGTTGAACGGCGAGCCCAGAAGAAAAAACTACGCCCTTGTTGACCATCGCGATTAGAGCCCCATGTCCACAAAACACGACGTGATGTCACGGTTGCCAGCACGTGGTTTGCGCTGGCTGAAATCGCCATGACATCGCTCAATTGGCTGCCAGAAGATTGCCCATGTGACGAGGAGCCGGCGAGGATTGCGGCGGGCGCGGTAATCGCTGCGCTTGTGCTGCCAACACCCAACCAACCGTTGCGATTGCAGCCCCAACCCCACGCCAAGCCATCCGCACAAATGGCGAATGAGCGATTTC
>WQRM01000075.1 GCA_009786735.1 Oscillospiraceae bacterium
CACCTCGCCGGACGACAGCCTCGTTGAGGCCATCGAGCTGCCGGGCAAGCGTTTTTTCGTGGGCGTGCAGTTTCATCCCGAGTTCAAAAGCCGCCCCAACAAGCCGCACCCGCTATTCTTGGGGCTAGTGAAAGAGGCCATGCATGATTAAGATTATCGACTACAAAGCCGGCAACGCCCCCAGCGTGATGCATGCAGTCACGCACTTGGGCTTGGCTGCGCAGTTCGTCCGCTGCGCGCAAGATCTCGCGGGTGCGTCGCACATCATTTTGCCGGGTGTGGGCAGCGCACGCGCCACGATGGATTCCCTGCGAGAGATGAACATCATCGCTGCGCTGGAGCAAGCGGTGCTGCGCGACAACACGCCGTTTTTGGGCATCTGCGTGGGCATGCAAATTCTGTTTGACCACAGCGAAGAAGAAGACACACCCTGCTTGGGCTGGCTGCCGGGGCGCGTGGTGAAGTTCAACGCCGCGCAGGTGCGCGTGCCGCAAATGGGCTGGAACAACGTGCGCTTCACCGACCGCAGTAGCGATTATTTCTACTTCGTCAACTCGTTTTATGCCAAGCCGCAATGCCAAACGGACACCTGGGGCACAGCGCAGTATCAAGATGAGTTCACCGCGGCGGTGCGGCGCGACAATGTTTTCGGCGCGCAGTTCCACGCCGAAAAAAGCGGCGAAGCCGGGCTTGCGCTGCTGGGCGACTTCCTGAAAGGAGAACTGCCATGCTGACCAAACGACTCATCGCCTGCTTTGACATCGTGGGCGGCAATGTGACCAAAGCCGTGCAGTTCCAAGATAACATCCACGTGGGACCGGCCGCGCAGCTCGCGCAAACGCTGTATGACGCGCAAATTGACGAGCTGATTTTCTACGACATCACTGCCAGCAACGAGCGCCGCGGCATCGACATCGCCACGGTGAAAGAGGTGGCTAAGTGCGTGTTTGTGCCCTTCACGGTGGGCGGCGGCATCAAGACCCTCGATGACATGTATGAGGCGCTCAAAGCCGGGGCGGAGAAAATCAGCGTGGATTCCATGGCCGTGCGCAACCCGCAGATTATCGAGCAAGGCGCAAAGGCCTTTGGCTCGCAGTGTGTGGTGCTGTCCACACAGGTCAAGCGCACACCGACCATGCCCAGCGGCTACGAAGTCTACATCGACGGCGCGCGGCTTGCCACAGGGCTGGACGCCATGGAGTGGCTCAAGCAAGGGCAAGAGCTCGGCGCGGGCGAGATATGCTTGAACAGCATTGACTGCGACGGCACACTGGCGGGCTATGATCTTGAGCTGATGAAGCTGGCCGAGCAAGTGGTGCGTGTGCCGCTGATTGCCAGTGGCGGCGCAGGCAAGCCCGAGCACCTGCGGGATGTGTTCACCCAAACGCAGGCACAGGCGGCGATTATCAGCAGCATGTTGTATTCGCCGCGCATGGCGCGCAACTACAGCGTGCACGAGCTGAAAGATTACCTGCTGCAACAGGGCGTGAATGTAAGGAGATACGCATGAACATCAACACAAATTACCTCAACCTCAACGAAAGCTATTTGTTTTCCACCATCGCCAGCAAAGTGCGGGAACACGCGCAAGCCAACCCCGCCGCCGAGGTTATCCGTCTTGGCATCGGCGACGTAACACGTCCGCTCACGCCTGCCGTGGTGGAGGCCATGCAGCAAGCGACCGCCGAAATGGCTGCCGCCGCAAGCTTTCGTGGCTATGGCGATGAACAAGGCTATGGCTTTTTGCGCCAGGCCATTGCGGAGTACTATGCCACAAAAGGCGTAACGCTGCATGAAGACGAAATCTTCGTCAGCGACGGCGCGAAAAGCGACCTCGCCAACATTCTGGATATTTTTGCGCAAGATAACACCGTGCTCATCCCCAACCCGGTGTATCCCGTCTACGTGGACGTGAACACCATGGCTGGTCGCAACATCGTCTATATGCACGGCAGTGCCGACAACGACTTTTTGCCCATGCCCGACGACACCGTGCAGGCGGATGTCATCTATCTCTGCTCGCCCAACAACCCCACCGGCGCGGTGTATAGCAAAGCGCAGCTGCGACAATGGGTGGACTACGCTCTCGCCCGCGACGCGGTGATTCTCTTCGACAGCGCCTACGAAGCCTTTGTGCAGGACGACAGCCTGCCCACGAGCATCTATCAAGTGGATGGTGCCGAGCGCTGCGCCATCGAGTTCTGCTCGCTGTCCAAAACCGCGGGCTTCACCGGCACGCGCTGCGGCTACACCGTGGTGCCCCATGCGCTGGTGCGCGGCGGCGTGGCGCTCAACAAGCTGTGGCTGCGGCGGCAAACCACCAAGTTCAACGGCGTGCCGTATGTTGTGCAGCGCGGGGCGCAGGCGGTGTTCAGCCCGCAAGGCTTGGCGCAGGCGAAAACAGACATCGCCTACTATCTGGAAAACGCGCGCATCATCGCCGATGCACTGGAGCAACTGGGCGTTGCCTTCACCGGCGGACGCAACGCGCCGTATGTTTGGCTGCAGTGCCCCGGCGGCATGAACTCGTGGGCATTCTTTGATGCGCTGCTTGAGCAAGCCAACGTGGTGGGCACGCCCGGCGCGGGCTTTGGCGCAAACGGCGAGGGCTTTTTCCGGCTGACTGCGTTTGGCAGCCGCGAAAACACAATCGAAGCCATGAGGAGGATCGCAGCATGCAAATTGATGAAAACTTGATTGCCTATCTAGAGGAACTGTCGTGTTTGCAACTGTCGGCAGACGAAAAACAGCGCTTGGCGGGCGACTTGCAGGATATTCTGGGCAGCATGGCGCGGCTGGGGCAAGTGAACACCGACGGCGTGCCCGAGCGCAGCCATCCCTTTGATGTGGTGAATGCGTTTCGCGATGACGACGTGCAGCCCTCGCTTGACCGCGCGCTCATTTTGCGCAACGCACCGCAACAAGACGGCGAGATGTTCATCGCGCCGCAAACTGTATGATGAGAGGTGAAACGCAATGACCGCACTTGAACTTTCCGCTGCCATGCAGGCGAAAAAAATTGGCGTGGCCGAAGTCCTGCAGGCGCAGTTCACACGCGTGGAGCAAAGCCAGTGCAATGCTTTTTTGGCACTCGCCAAGGAGCGGGCGTTTGCGCGTGCCCACGAAATACAAGCGAAAATTGATGCGGGCGAAGTGCTTTCGCCGCTCATGGGCGTGCCCATTGCCATCAAGGACAACATTTCCACCAAAGACATTGCCACCACTTGCGCCTCCAAGATGCTGCAGAGCTATGTGCCGGTGTTCAGTGCCACGGCGGTTGAGCACTTGGAACACGCAGGCATGATTGTGCTGGGCAAGCTCAACATGGACGAATTTGCCATGGGCGGCTCAAGCGAAACGGGACATTTCGGCGCAGTGCGCAACCCCTGGAATGTCGATTGTGTTGCCGGGGGGTCGTCGGGCGGCAGTGCGGCGGCGGTGGCAGCGGGAGATGTTCCGCTCACGCTGGGCAGCGACACCGGCGGCAGCATTCGCCAGCCTTGCGCGTTTTGCGGCACCACGGGTATCAAGCCGACCTATGGCGCGGTGTCGCGCTACGGCTTGGTGGCATATGCCTCGTCGCTGGACCAAATCGGTCCCATCGGTCGCGACATCAACGACTGTGCCGCGCTGCTGGAGATTATCTCGGCTGCTTGCGACAACGACAACACCTATGTGATGCAACAGCCATTTTGCTTTGACCGAAGCGATTGCCAAGGCATGCGCATTGGCTTGCCGCGCAACTATTTCGCCAGCGGCATTGCCGATGACGTGAAGCAGTCGGTGCTTGCCGCCGCCCGCGAGTTTGAAGCCGCAGGCGCGCACATCGAAGAGTTTGACATGCCGCTGATGGACGAGATGATTCAGGCGTACTATGTCATCGCCTGCGCGGAGGCATCATCGAACCTGTCGCGCTACGACGGGCTGAAATACGGCTATCGCAGCGACGAAACAGGCGATTTGCAAACGCTCTACAAAGTGTCGCGCAGCGAGGGCTTGGGGCTTGAGGTCAAGCGGCGCATTATGCTGGGCTCGTTTGTGCTGTCGTCAGGCTATTACGATGCCTACTACAAAAAAGCGTTGCAGGTGCGTGCGCTCATCAAGCAAGCCTATGACGAACTGTTCGCGCGCTTTGACATGATACTTTCGCCCGTGGCACCCACCACGGCATACAAACTCGGCGAAAACGTTGACGACCCCATGACGATGTACATGGGCGACATCTACACGGTGTCGGTGAACC
Source organism: Oscillospiraceae bacterium (assembly GCA_009786735.1). Classification (GTDB taxonomy): domain Bacteria; phylum Bacillota; class Clostridia; order Oscillospirales; family Acutalibacteraceae; genus WRMQ01. Next base: position 4,244 of record WQRM01000075.1, read on the forward strand.
TGGCGGGGTTGCCGGCGGTTTCGCTGCCCTGTGGGTTCGATAAACAAGGCTTGCCCGTGGGTTTGCAGCTCATCGGCAACGCCTTTGACGAGGCAAAATTGGTTGCTGCCGCGCGAGCATATCAACGCCGCACGGACTTTCACACTAAGCTTGCGGGAGGTGCACAATGAGCTGGGAAATCGTAATGGGCTTGGAAGTGCATGCGGAACTGCTGACGAAGACGAAAATCTTTTGCGGCTGCCGCGCAAGCTTTGGCGGCGAGCCGAACACGCACGTGTGCCCGGTGTGTTCGGGCATGCCGGGGGCGCTGCCTAAGCTCAACCGCGCCGTGGTGGACTGCGCTCTGCGGCTGGGACTCGCGCTGGGCTGCGACATCACGCGGCACTGCAAGTTTGACCGCAAGAATTACTTCTATCCCGACCTGCCCAAGGCATACCAAGTGTCGCAGCTCTATGCGCCGATTTGCCGCAACGGCAAGCTCGGTGACATCCGCCTGTACCAAATCCACATGGAGGAAGACGCCGGCAAGCTGCTGCACACGGCACACGGCACACGCATGGACTTCAACCGCTGTGGCGTGCCGCTGCTGGAAATTGTGACCCAGCCGGATTTCCGCAGCACCGAGCAAGTGCTTGCCTATCTGGAGCAGCTGCGCGAAACGCTGGTGTATCTCGACATTTGCGACGGCAAGATGCAGGAAGGCTCGCTGCGCTGCGACGTGAATCTGTCGGTGCGCCGCCCGGGCGAGGACTTTGGCACACGCACCGAAACGAAGAACCTCAACTCCTTCAAGGCCATTGGGCGGGCGATTGCCTACGAAGCCCAACGGCAGATTGCGCTGCTGGAAAGCGGGCAAACCGTGACCCAAGAAACCCGCCGCTGGGATGACAACAAAGAGCAGTCCTACAGCATGCGCAGCAAAGAGAACGCGCAGGATTATCGCTATTTCCCCGAGCCAGATTTGCTGCCCATGCACATCGACGAAGCCTGGCTGGCACGCGTGCAAGCAAGCTTGCCGGAGCTCGCCGCCGCCAAGCGCGCGCGCTTGGCGCAAGAGTTTGGTTTGAGCGAATACGGCGCAAAACTGCTCACCGAGCACAAAGAGCTCGCGGGCTTGTTTGAGGACATCGCCCGGCAAAGCGGGCAGCCCAAGGAAGCCGCCAACCTCATCATCGGCGAGATCATGCGGCTGATGAACAGCACAAACACCCTGCCCGAGGATGTCCGGTTGGACGCGGGCAAGGCGGCGTTGTTGATTGCGCTGGTGGTGGACAGCAGCATCAGCCGCGCGGCATTCAAGCAAACCGTTGGGGCGATGTTCACCCACGGCGTTGACCCGCAGGCGTATATCGACGAAAACGGGCTGCGCATGGTCAACGACAACAGCGCGGTGGAACAAGCCGTTGCCAAGGCGCTTGCAGAAAACCCCAACGCGGTTGCGGACTACAACGCGGGACTGGAAAAGGCGTTCGGCTTTTTGATGGGACAGGTGATGCGCCAGCTTGGCCGTGCGGGCAATCCCGAGGTGGTGCGCAAGGTGTTGGTGGCACAGTTAACCATAGCGGAGAAACCCGCTTAGAGTAGCGGCTTGCCGCTGCTCTGTACTTATAAAGTCTTACCTTGTTGTCCTCTAGTCTAACGAAAACAAAAAACAGAGTAGGCAAACGCCCGCTCTGTTTTTCACTCATATATACGCAACAAATCCGAACACATCGTCACCAATTACGAAAATTGGGGAATGGTTCGGATTTGATTGCTTTGGCACGCCGGAAGGGATTCGAACCCCTGACCTTTTGGTTCGTAGCCAAACACTCTATCCGACTGAGCTACCGGCGCACTTCCATCATTATAACACATCTGGGCGGACTTGTCAAGCAAAAATTTTGCGTGTTGCGCAAAAACATCCAAGCGCGCAAACACGCACCTGCGTTGCGCGGGTGCATGTGGTTATGCAGCCTGCCTTAATCCCACACAAAGTTGGTGAAATACAGGCGGGTTTCTTGCGGCGCGCTGGCGCTTGTGCGGATCGGTCCGATGCTCACGCGCTCGGCGTTTGCGTCAACGTTGAAGCCGCTGCTGGCAGCTGTCGCTTGACCTTGGGCGTTGACCGTGATGCTTGCAAAACCATCGTGATAGCGCAACGTCATGTACGCAATGTCGGCCGTAATGGCATTGGTAACGCTGGCGATTTCGCGCAGCACGCCAGCGGGCGACAAAATATAGTTGATGCGACCGTTAGCGCTTGCCACACCGGGCCCAGGGTTCACTTCTTCGATGATGCGCACGGTGATGGTCCAACTGCCGTTTGCGCCGGCCACCGAGGTGATGGAGGTGATGTCCGCCGGGCGCAGCGAAGAGGCTTGTGCGGTATTGGAGAAAAACACAGCGCGATTATCTGCGCCGGGGGCGTGGGTATGATACGCCCAGTTGCCGGGCATCAAGCTGTTTTGGATGGGACGAATGATGGGGTTTGTAATGGCTGCAGCGCCGGACATGCTGATGTTGCCAAGCAGCAGACGGCTGCGGCGGTCAAAGCCGGGGCGTTCGAGCCGCACACGACTAGCCATGATGTTGAAGTATTTCAGTTGTTCAGCTTCACTCAATTGGTCGAGATTCGCTGGCAGCAGAACGGGGGCGACGACTTCTTCTCGCGCGCCGGAACCAAAGACAAAAAATGCACCGCCGAACAGCAAAGTCAGAACCAGCAGCAGGGACAGCGGGACGAACCATCCTCTCATGGTGTTTTCCTTTCTTGTCACGGTGAGATTGGCTTACGCTTATAGTATAGCATACTTGTCCGCATTGCGCAAGCCCCAAAATAGCAGAGTTTTTGCCCAAAACGGAGACAGATTTTGCAGGAAACAGCAAACCCGCCCTCTGTTGTGCAGAAAGCGGGTTGTTGATTCAAGTGATGATGGGCTGCAGCTGCCGACCGTCAAGGGCTGCTTGCATCGCCTCGCCCAGCAGCGTGACATCCGCGACCAGAGAGTTCGGCTTGGCAGTGGGACCGTCTTGCCCGAAGGGGACGAAGTACACATGCTTGGTGTTGAGCAGCGTGCCGATGTTCTTGAGGTTCAGACCGAGAGCGTCATTGCTGGCCAAGCAAATGAGCAGCGGGCGACCGTTGCGCAAATGGCTTTTGGCGGCCATGAGCACGGGAGTATCCGTCACCCCATTGGCGAGCTTGGCGAGGGTGTTGCCCGTGCAGGGCGCGATGACAAAGAGGTCGAGCAGGGCTTTCGGGCCGATCGGCTCAGCGGCGTCGATGGTGCAGATGGGCGGCAGGTCGGTGAGTGCTGCGATGCGGGCGCGGGTATCCTTGGGTGGGCTGAA
>WQRM01000076.1 GCA_009786735.1 Oscillospiraceae bacterium
CGTAGTCCGGCGTGAAGGCCTCGCCGTGGTGCGTGGAGCCGATGCCGCCGGTGACATACATGCGCCGCTGGGTGATGTTCTCGAACAACGCACGGCAAGCGTCAAGCAGGGCATTGTCTTCGTGCGCCAAGTCTGCCATGGCGCAGTAGAGATACGTTGCGCGCACGGCGTGACCCACCGCCTCGGTTTGCTCGCGAGCGGGCAGGTGGCTTTGGCAATAGGCTTGGTTGGTGAAGTCGTAGGGCGGGTGGTCTTGGCTGCTGTTGCCGCGCGTGTTCACGAAAAATTCGCTGAGCGCTTTGTAGCGCGCTTCGCCGGTGCAATGATACAACCGCATGAGGGCGAGCTCAATTTCTTCGTGCCCGCAGGTTTGGAAGGCGGCGCTTTGCTCGTGCACAAACACGCGCTCGATGTAGTCGGCGTATTTGCACATGCAGCGCAAGAATTTGTCGCGCCCGGTGGCTTGATAGTAGGCAACGGCGGCTTCAATTAAGTGCCCGGCGCAATAAAGCTCGTGGTCGCTGCGTTTTTGCCAGCGACCGTCGGGCTCGGCAACGGTGTAGTGGATGTTATAATACCCATCGTCGCCTTGGTGCTTGGCGATGAGGTCAATGGCGGCTTCAATGGCTTGCTCGAGGGCGGGGGCAGGACCTTTTTGCAGCACGTAGGCCGCGGCTTCGAGCCACTTTGCGATGTCGGAATCCCAAAAGATGTGCGGCTGCTTGCCGTCTTCCCAGGGGGTGGAGAAGTCGAGCGAGGCCATGCGCCCGGTTTCGATGTAGCGCTGCAAAATGGCGGGAAGGGTGACGTCTTTGTTGCGCGCTTGCAGCTGCGCCCAAAAGCCGCCGGTGATTTCGATGTTGCGGTAGCTAAGTTTGGTCATGTTGTTCCTCCGCAGAAATTCGTTAAGGCAAGTATACCATGCCTGCGGCGCTGTGTCAAGGCTGAAGGCGTAATTTTTCTGGCGCGGCGTTATGCAACGCGAACAACTGGCGGGAAAAGCGAATGTAAATTTTGGTGATAATTTCCCAAAGATTTCGTTGACTTTTGCGTGAGTTTATAGTATAATGGGAACTAACTAGAAGTTTTTGAGCGTTTATCGCCTTAAATGGCTTGAAGGGAGCAAAAATATGAAAACGAAACAATACTTGAGACGGTGCTTGTGCGTGCTGTTGTGCTTGGTGTTGCTGGTGACGACGTTGCCGATTTCAACGCCGGCAGCAGCCATCAATGCGCCGCTGAACGACGCGCAAATTCGCGCGTTTGTTGCAGCGCTCACCGTGCCCGACCCTGCCTTTCCGGGGCGGGTGATGGTGCGCCCAGAAATTGAGGCGCTGAGCTGGAACGTGAACAACAACCCCGAAGATCGTTGGCAACGGTCGCACCAAACGCGCATTGCCACCGCGGTTGGCACGGTGCCGCACACGTTCATTCCTGTGTTGGAGGCGTATCGTGTGATCGCCAACCACAGCTTTGACAGAACGCCGATTTCGCTGCACGCCGACGAAACGGTGCGCGGCGCGTTTGGCATGCCGCCTTCGCTCAACGCGGAGATTCGCCACAGGATTTATACGCTTTATCCTGAACTGGCGAATGACGCGACGCTGTTTTGGCTGCTGGGTGCCGGGGTGTTGGGCACAGGCACAACGGGTCAAAGCCAAAACATTTCAACCGGAGGTTTTGAGGGTGCCGGTGCATGGATTAACCAAGGTATGCGCTCGCAAGGGCGTGCAGGCACTCGCTTGGTGAATAAAACCGACAGTGACTTCGGTGGTGTGTTCGCCGGTGGTATCTCCAACAACAACTTGGATTCCACATGGTTTTTTAACGGGTCGCAAAACCTCAACACAGCCGGTCGTGGACTGGTTGGGGTGCAGGTTGAAATGAGTGTGCTTGAGCTTTATCGCTCGTTTGCCACCATTGATGCCGTTCCTAACGGCAACGCCAATAGAAGATTTCAGCTTAACGTCCGCTTGGTCAACTTCCCCGGTCGGCGGCAAAACAACGTGTCGTTTCTGGGCAATATCCACTACACATGGATTATCAACGGCTACACGGGCACAAACGCGAACAACGTGAACACAGTTGCTGCTTGGAACAACGCATTCACCATCACCAGCGACTTGCCGTTTAACATGGCAAACGGCAGAATGCGCTTGATGAATTACCGCAACGCCACGATGGTGCAAGAAGGCGGCGTGTGGCGCAGACGCACCCAAACGGATATCCGCATGATGAGCCATGCACAGCTGGTGGCATTGCGCACGAGCCTCGACAGCGCCAGAGAATTCATGACCCTCGCCCAAATGGGCGCGAACCCCAATGATGTTCTCGCGCACTTCGGGCTGATGAGCATGGCGGAATCCGCGGCACTGCGCGCGATGGTGCACAACGCCATTCTCGCCTTTGAGTCCAACTTGATTAGCTATGCGAACTTCTTCCACAGCCTCAACCCCGCCACCATCGGTGTGATTCCCGATGCAAAAACGGGCGTGTTCATGAACAACACGGCAGTGCAAACCGGCAACAACGCCTACGACCCGCGTGTGTCGTTTGGTCCGGAAGGCTTTGGCTTCACGCTTGACGAGCTGTTTGACCTATACCGCGACGCATTCATTCACCACAACATGATGCTGGCGGCATCGCAAGACACCAGCGCGCAGGGCGTGGCAATTTGGGCGAACGTGCAGGCGATGGCCACGAGCTCCACGCCGCCGTTTGTGATTGACGTTGCCCAGCAGGCAGTTTGGCTGGATAATCTCAACCGCGTCATTCAGCGCTGGGACATTTGGAACATGCGCGACCACATGGTTGAGTTGCTGGCGGCAAGCGTGAACTACAGTGAAGGTCGTAACCCTAACCTCGACCCCGACTGGCTGCCCGACCCCGACAACCCGCTCGATCCCGGCGGCATTTTCGGTGACAGTAACTATACCCACCCATTGTGGCGCATTGAGCTTTGGGAAGAAACCATGCGCGGCGACCTCGGCTGGATTGCCGTGAAACGCCAGCTTGGGCATGGGCATTTTGTGGATGCCATCATCGGCACGGCAACGCTTAACGCGTATGATAACCGCTTGACGGCGCTGCACCGCGAAATCAACTTCCGCGAAGCACTGGGCTTTAGCGAAAACACTTGGTATTCTTTCCGCGACTTCTTTATTCCGCTGATGGCGGCGCGACCGTTCCACGATTGGTCGCCGCAGCGCGTGATGCAAACGCTCAACGACACCACGCCGCATCCCAACGCGCCAAGACCGCCGTCCAGAGGCGTGCTGGTCAACCGCGCGGCTTACCATGCGCTGAGCGCGCAGGCCGCGGCATACTTCGGCAGCACAGCGCCCGGCACGCCGTGGTATGAAATCTATGGCGGCGGCTTTGGGGCTGAAATTGATGCGCTGGNGGATGCGCTCAACGATGCCATTGCCGTCACCCTTGCGCTGCGCACACGTGACGCGATGAACATCATTGATGGCTTGGCGGATGCCGACCACATTGACGCACAAAGCATTATCCCCGAGCTGCAGCTGCTGCACCCGGACACAAACCTGCCAATCAATGTGTTCTCGTGGTCCACCATGGACACGCTCAACCGGTTGATTGCCGGGCTGGGCATTGACCACAGCGCCACCGTAGCGAACCCCGGGCAAGACCCATACCGCTTTTTGGGCAACCAAGGGCGCTTGGGTCAAGTGCAGGTGGAGGGGTATCCCAACGCCACTGCGCTGCGGCATTACCGCTTTTTGCGCAACCAATTGTATACACTGCACCAGCAGTTTTTGAACAACCCGCACCAGTTTTTCCGCACCACGGTGCTTGACCCGCCGCGCCGCGCGGCACGTCCCGACGACATTCGTCCCTACCACAACTATAACTGGCCCGCGAACATCAACGACCCCGGCAAACAGGGGCTGTATGACATCGTTGACCGAATCGACACCTTGCTCACCAGCGATGTTTCGCCGTTGATTGCAGGGTTGAATGAGTTTGGCTTTATGTTCCCGGACGAAATTTTTGGCGGGGCAATTGACCTTCAGCAAAGCCCGCTGAATTTGGGGATACTCATTGACGACATGCTGTATAGTATGGTATACAGCGACGCAACCCTCAACATGCTCATCCAGCTGATTTTCCCGATGGTTGTGGATGTGCTGGAAGACCTTTGGGTGACCATGATTGTGCCGATGAACGGGCGCAACCGCGTTGCAGTTGATCCCATCACCGGTGTTCCTGTGCTGGGCACGGTGACGGTGCGCAATCTTGACCTGCGCTTCCACTCGTTGTGGCGCATTTTGAATGATGGCCCCAACAACAACCGCTCAGCCGCTCGGCTGCGCGTGTATCCCGACTTGCTGTCGCGTTCCATCAATCCTGCGCAATTCCCGCAGGCGCACAGCGCGCTGCTGCAAGGCTCGAACTTGGGCAACGGCACAGGCTTGGGCGATAACGCACACTCTCGTTTTAATGTAAGCCTTGACGGTCCGCTGATGTATCCCACCAACGCGTGGACACCCGTTGGCTCGCCGCACCTGTTTGACAGCGAAGGCAACCTCAACCTGCAATGGGGCATTGATTCGCTCAGCGGTCGCGCGCGTGAGGATCGCTTCCGCTTGGCGTTGAGCCAAGTGATGGACGGCATTTGGCCGTTGCTTGAGATCTTGTTCCTCAACAGAGACAGGCTCTTTGACCAAAATGGCGAAGCTGTGTTTGTGCACGGCGGTTCGGCACATGCGTGGATTCCCGGCGGCTTTGGCCTTGAAGGTCACGGCACGGTGGACATTGACATCGACGGCATTGCGGGCTATCAGCAGCTGCTGCTGCCCATTTTTGAGCTGCTGCTGGGCGAAACCATCACCGGCACCGACCCGAGCAGACCTGCGCAGTTTGGTCAAAGCTTGCTGCGCACCACCGCGCAGCTCAACGCGATCAGCACGCCGGCGCAGCTGGTGAATGCGTTGCTTGACCCCATCAACGAAGTGATTTTCCGCCTGTCGTCGCAGCCGATTGCGTATTTGGTCAATTTGCTGCCCAACCTGGCGTATGCGTTTTCGACGCACCGCATTGAGCGCTTGTTTGATGGCTTGGCAGCAAATGTTAACCTTAGCGTGCACGACAACAGCGCGCCTGGTCCGGACCGGACGCTGATTCGCGCAAACCACTGGGTAACGCTGGGGCTATACGTCAACATCACCAACATGGTGGTTGGTGAGCTCAATGATGCGCTGCCGTTTGAGCCGATTGCGCTGGACATCAACGAAATGCTGTTTGAGTTCGTTGACATTAACCTGCTGCGTGACCCATTGACCATTGTTGACATGGCCATGGGCGAGGCAGCTGCGTATGTTCCGCCGATTAATCTGGCGCGGCTGGCGACCTACGGCACGATGCTGAGCAGTGGCGCTGGCGGCACGGGTCTGGCCACCGCACGCCCGGTGGGCAATGTGCGGCGGTATATCCGCGCCAACCAAGCCGATGTTGTCAACTTTATCTTCTCGTGGATATTGGGCAGCGGGATGCTGGATGGCGTGTTGCCCGAGTTTGTGGACATGAGCGGCACCGTGGACGAAATGGTTGCCGCCATCGCGCAGCTGGCACGACCGGTTTACTACCCGGTGTTCCCGGTGAAGTTCGCAGAGCCCATTTGGGGCACTGAACCAAACTGGCCCGACTGGTGGGGCTGCACCGGTGTTGACGGCCAAGGCGAGGCAGAAGCGCGCGAAGACGCGCAGTTCATTGTGCAAAACGCCGACATTGTGCTCAATGCGCTTTGGGCAATCATGAATGACGGCCAAACATTGAGCGACGGTTTGGTTGAAATTGTGCGCATGCTTGCCAACAGCAGCGGCGGTGACATCATGGATGCACTGCTGCGCATGGTGCAGGAACTGGTGTATGGGATGAGCGAAATGGTTGAGCTGATTTCGCCGCTGATCAACACACTTGTGCTGGTGGATGGTGAGCCGCTGGACTTGACGGCGCTGTTTGAAGAACTCATGGAGTTTGTGCCGGAAGAAACGATTACCATTGAAGCGGTGATTGAGGAATTTGCGCGGCTGTTGAGCACGCTCGGACCGGTGCTTGACTTCATGCTGGCAGGCGCAGACCTTGAGCTGGTTGACATTGGCAACCAAACCGGCTTGTTCAGAATTATCGGTTATGACGGCTATGAACATGGGCTGATGCCAATGTTGATGGCGTTTGCGGTGCCGCTTGGGCTGGGTGATCTTGTGGTGACACCGGCGCAGTTTGCGCAACTCACCACCACCCAAGCGCGCATCGAAGCGATTCTTGACCCCATGCGCGAAATTTTTGTTGAGGTGGGCAAAGCGCCGTTTGTGTCGGCACTGTCCTTGATACCGAACCTGATCTACTTTGCCACCGAACCTGACGTTGGCATCGACAGTCCTCTCCAACAAGCCCTCGACAACTTGCTGCATCCGCTGTATGTGGTGCTGGACACCCTGCGCCCGTTTGTGGATATCCTTGGCGTGATTGAAGCGTTTGACTTTGAGTATGACTTGCCTGCGGGCTTGAGCATTGAATCACGCGGGGTTCGCGTTTGCATCATCGGCTTGCTGAACTTTGCGATTGAGAGCTTGCTGGTGGATGTGGACCTGGACGGTCAGCTGGATAACCTTGACTTCAGAAGCTTGCTGCTGGGTGAGTTGCACCCAACGGATAACTTCGTGATTGCCGACGAAGCCGCGGTGTTCATGACGCTGCTGGATCAACTGGGCATGCTGGACATGATTAACGACATGGGCTTTGCTGGTCTCACCAGATTGATTCAACATGGACGTTTCGACTACCTCGAGTGGATTGACTACAGCGAAGCACCGGCACAAACCGCCGCGGCAACTGCGCCCGATTGGTTCACGCTTGACCATGCGCGGTTCTTGGTGGACAATGCTGACGGCGTAATCAACTGGGTGTGGCATGCGTTCGTGTACACTCAGCCGGCCGTCTCGGTTGAGCCAACGCTGCATGCCACTGTGCACAGAGATCTGGGCTCTCTTCAGGCTGTGCTTGACTATATGGCGTATGTTTTGCTCTTGATGCGCGACATGATTGAGAGGCAGCAAGATAACCTGCAGGACATGATTGATGACCTGCTGCCAGACAACCTGCCGATGACGATCAACACAGACATTCTGGATATTCTTGCGCAACTGTTGTTCGTGCGTGACGACAGCACCGGCGACGTGATTCCGCTGTGTTTGAACACGCTGCTGTTTGACGTGCTGGAAGATTTTCAGGCGAACCCTGCAAACTTCACCGCCGTGGTGTGTGAAGAAACGCTCATGATTGCCACGAGCGAGCTGTTTAGCGGCATTATGCCATTGCTGAACATCTTCTTGGGCGAAAATAATGCCCTGCTACTGTATCTGGGCAGGGACGGGAACGGCAATTTCTATATCAATCCAACCAGCCCAGACGTTGTGGCCGACGGCGCCCTTTGGCGCGTATTTGGGTATGACGGATATCGTCGTGCGTTGTTGCCGATGCTGATTGGATTGGGCGGAGGTGTGCCTGGGTTTGTTGACGAGTTGAT
>WQRM01000077.1 GCA_009786735.1 Oscillospiraceae bacterium
ATGGGCATGCTGGCAACCGGCGGACCGGTGCAGTGCCTCAACATCATCGGACAAATTGAAGGCCACAGCGAGCAAAGCGCCGAAACAAAAACCACCAAGTACGAGCATGTCATCCCGCAACTGGTGGCGCTTGAAGAAAACCGCGATATACAAGGGCTTTTGGTGCTTTTGAACACCGTTGGCGGCGACATCGAGGCGGGGCTCGCCATCGCAGAACTCATCGCCAGCATGAAAACCCCCACCGTTTCGCTGGTGCTGGGCGGCGGGCATTCCATCGGCGTGCCCCTTGCCGTGGCGGCGCAGCGCTCGTTCATCGTGCCCAGCGCAACGATGACCATCCACCCCGTGCGCATGAATGGCTTGGTGCTCGGCGTGAGCCAAACGATGAATTATTTCGAGCAAATGCAGGAAAGAATTGTAAACTTTGTAGCGAGCCACAGCGCCATCACGCCAGCGCGTTACCGCAAAATCATGTTGGAAGTCGGCGAACTCACCATGGACTTCGGCCGCACCCTCACCGGCGAGCAAGCCGTGCAGGAAGGGCTCATCGACGAAGTCGGCGGGCTTGCACAGGCCCTCGCATGCCTGTATGGCATGATGGGAAGCTAGCGAAACCACGCAGACATCCTGCACACCCCGGCAGCCCCGGCGGCGACGCAATCGCGCGCATTGGCCTCGGTCACGCCGCCGATGGCGAACACGGGTATCGTCACGCTTTCGCACACTGCACGAAGAAAGTCTAGCCCACGCGGCGGCAGACCGGCTTTGCTCTGCGTGGCGAAGATGTGCCCGGCAATCACCAGTGCCGCGCCAAGCGATTGCGCCGCCACGGCCTCTTCAACGCTGTGAACGGATACACTGAAGGGTTGCGCGATCGATGATTCAGCCCGCGAAAACGGCATGTGCACAACATCCCCGGCATGCGGGTGATAGGCGATGAATTTCACGCCAGCGGCGCGGCACAGTGGCGCAACTTGTGCGGCCAGCGCGGTGTATTCGGCGGTCGGCAGGTCTTTTTCGCGCAGCAACAAGCCCCACGGTTTCGACTGTAGGGCTTTTTCGATTTGCTGCATGAAATCGCCCGAACACAGCAGACGATTGGTCACCACAATCTCTTTCATATGATCTCCCGCGAAATTTTTTTGGTTGCTTTTTCAAAACCACCCCGGCGCTGCGGCGCCACCCCTCCACAGAGGGGAATAGGGCTTGCTTTTTTATCTTTTCATTTTGATTTTAAGGTTCGGGTGGCGCGCCCGCCACCCCTACTTGACATAGCCTAGCAGGAGACACCCACCTGTAGGGGCGGCGGGCGCGCCGCCCGAAGCAAAAAAACAATTGTCTAAAAGAGCCAAAAAGTAACTCAAACATAGTCCAAATACACAGGCTGCAGCCCGTTGTCTTTCAGCATCGCGTGAATTTCCGCCACACTGCGCGGGTCGGCGATGCTAAACTGCGGGTCATCTTGCTCGCTCACGCTGGTGCGCACCCCGGCGGACATCTTCGTGGCGGCAAGGCGCACCGCGGCATCGCGCAAGGCAGGGCGTTCGCGCGTGCTGATGGCAATGCCCGCATGCGGCATGAACAACCGCAGCGCCAGCATCGCCTGCATGAGCTGCCGCTCGGTCACGCGGCTTTGCGGACGGATGCGCGGCAGCGAAAACGCGATTTCCGCCTGTGGGTGCTTTCGCTGGGTAAAATGCGCATGCAGCCCGGCAGCAAAAATGTCCTGCCGCCAATCGCCCAAGCCCAGCAGCGCACCAAAGCTCACCCCGCGCATGCCGCCGAGCAACGCGCGCTCCTGCGCATAAAATCGGTAGGGATAGCAGCGCTTTGGACCGCTCAAATGCAGCTTGTCGTACAAAATCGGGTCATAAGTTTCCTGATACACGCTCACGTAATCCGCGCCGGCGTGCCGCAATTGCGCATACTCATCGGCGTTCAGCGGATAAATTTCGATGCCAATGGCGGGGAAATAGTCACGCAGCAACGTGACCGCCTGCGCGATATACTCCACCGAGCTCTCGCGGCGGCTCTCGCCCGTCAGCACCAGAATTTCCTGCAAGCCCGTCGCGGCGATTTCCTCCGCACGGCACCGCAACTCCTCCATCGAAAGCTTAGCACGCGTGATCGACTGATGGCAGCTGAACCCGCAATAGCTGCAGTGGTTTTCGCAGTAATTCGCGATATACAGCGGGGTATACAGCCCCACGGTGTTGCCGTGCCAGCGCCGTGTGGCGCTCTGTGCCGCGCGAGCAATCTCCTCCAGCAGCGGCTCTGCGGCAGGGGAAAGCAACGCGGCAAACTCCGCAATGCCCGGCGCCGCGCAAGCTAACGCCGCGCGAACATCCACCTCCGTGCAATTTTCCGGGGAAAAATCACGCAGACCATCGTGCACGCGCGGCAAAATATCGCTATCCATTTGCTGCATCCCCGGCAGGTAGTCGTTCATCTTCATCACGGCTGCTCCGTCAACGGATGGGCTTCGCTCGGGTGTTCAAAGCTGATGAAATTGTTGTGCGCAACCACCTTCCACGTCATCTGCAGCGCCTCGCAGCCCTCCACAGGCACATATAACTGCCCCCGCGCACCGCGATACACCGGCGCAGGCAGCTTCATCGGGCGGAAGTCAGTTTGCGCAACGTCGCTGCCCTCCACAAACTCCGCCCAGCAGTCATACACCTCCACGTGCATGCGCCCCGGCGTTTTCGTCACCGTGCCGCCGATTGCCGTCACCAGCGTGCCCAGCGGCGCAAACCACACGCCGTCACGGCATTCGCAGGGCGCATCTTGGGCAATCAGACCCAAGTCCATGCCCTTGAATATCATGCGCGTGCTGCGGAAAACCGGCGGCAGCTGCCTTGGGGTCACTTGGTCGGCGGCTTTGTCAATCGTGCATTGGTCAAGCACACGCCCATCCTCCAGCACACTGGTCAGCGTGATGCGCGCGCCCTCCACCTCAACGATCGTGGCGGCACACAGCTTCTCTTCATGCGGGTGATACGCCGCGTTCCATACCTTGGGCACCGTTTGCCCCGGCGGCGGCGGATTGCGGTGGCTGTTGGGCAGCTCGTAGTGAATCGTGCCCTGCGACGGACGCTCGAACAGCGCGCCATCTTTCATCGGAAAGCTGCGCCCAAACGCATGCTCATGCCCGGCAAACAGCAGGTCGAGGGTCTCCAAACCCTCCTGCAGCGGCGGATGGTCATTGCATTCCATGTCCGCACCCGTGTAACACACCGGGAAGTGCCACACCCCCAGCTTCCATTGCGCGCTGGAGTTCCCCACGGTGTCCAGCAGCCAGTCGTTGCGCACATCGTCCGTCAAGCCGATCACATTAATCTGCACATTGCCGTAGCTAAAGTGGTAGTTCTCGCATGCCCAGCCCACAGGCCCATTGCGCGCATAACTGCCCCAAAACTGCTTTTGCCAAAACTCGCCCGGCTCGCTGTAGTAGCGCCCCCGGCCTTCTTTGTAGCTCTCGCGAAAGCCGCGGTTGTCGTGGTTACCCATGTTCATCATCAGCGGCATGCTCTCGCAAACGCCCGCCATTCCACTGTGGAAGTACGCGTTCCATTGCTGCTCATGCTGGCCGCAGTCGGTGTTGTCGCCGCCGGTGAGGATGAACGCGCAGTCGGGGTATTCGCGCAGCATCTGCTTGAGAAATCCGTTGACCACGCTGTAGTCACTCACCTCGAATGGCTCGCCCTTTTGGTGGTCGGCAATGCAAATGAACTTAAAGCGCTCGATTTTCTCTGGCGCTGTGGTGAACGAAAACTCCGCGGAGCGATGCGCATCATCGCCACAAGTGTAGGTATAGCGCGTGCCGGGCAGCAAGCCGCTCAGCTGCGCCCAGTGCATGGTGGAGCGGTCAATGTCGCTGACGAACAAGCCGGTTTCGCTCGCTTGCCGCAGCACCTGCGCAGGCTTGCCGCTCACCCAGTATCGCACATCGCCCGCCTGCACGTCCTCGCACGTGCGCCAGGTGATTGCACGGCAGGTGCTCGCGCAGCCGTTGAGGCTAAGCATAATGTGGTCGGGCGCAGGCGCAGAGCCTAACACGGGTTTTGTCATACAGACACCTCTTCTTCGTTTCGTTTGTTCAGCGCAAACACACTGCTCGTGTTCGCGTCATACGCCTCGCTGCGCAGCAAAATCAGTGTTTCTTCTCCGCTGGCAGCAAGCACCGTGGTCAGCAGCAACATCAGAATAATGTTCAGCCACATCGTCACCGCCCCCGTCACCACCAGCACCGGCACCACGAAGAAAAACGGCAGCGTGGTCAGCTTGTTCGCCCTGGTGTGCATCGTGGACCACACGCGGAATTTCACCCGTCCAAACACCAAGTTGAACACCTTCAGCGCCGCAATCACCCCAATGGTAACCATCACATACACCGCAATGTAGCGGTGCAGCTGCTGCAGCCCAAACACAATCACCAAGCAAGACAGCGTGAACACAATGTCCGCAAACCCGTCGAGCTTTGCCCCAAAATCGGTGCAGCGGTTGTGTTTGCGTGCCAGCTGCCCATCCAAAATATCCGTCAGCCCGGTCACCACATACATCGCCACGAACCAGCCCGAGCGGTTCACCAAAAATGGCAGCAAGATCGACAGCGGAATGCGCGAAAACGACAGCAGATTAGGCAGATGTTTCGGTATCTTCAACAGCAGTCTCCTCCTTTTGCTTCAAAAACCCGGTAATACGCTTGCTAAACACCAGCACCAGCACCGAAACCACCGCCGCCAGTGCGCCAACAACGCCCATCAGCACCCAATTGGGGCTTTCGCCCAGCGCAAGCGTGCCGAAGTAAACCGTCACCACCATCCCGGGAATGCGCCCAACGGTGGAGATCAGAATGAATTTCCAGTATGACATGCTCGACAGCCCCAAAAAGTACGAGAAAAAATCCTTGGGGCTGGGAATGGCATACAAAAACAGCAGCACCAACGTCGATGCATTGCCGTCAAGCAAGCCCTCCACTTTTGCAATGGTTTTGCGGCTCACAAACAGCGTCAGCACGCGCCGCCCCAAGATCCTCGCCAGATAAAACGAGATCGTCGCGCCAATCGCCGAGCCCACGATCGTCAGCGCCATGCCGCCCCAAAAGCCATAGATCATGCCGCCCACCAGTGACGTCAGCGACGACGGCACCACGCTCACAATCACCGGAATAATCTGCAGCAGCATCATCAACACAAAGCCCCAGCCGGGTTGTGTGTTCACAATGAACTCCCGCAAATACAGCCCGGATGACTGCATGTTTTCAATGAAATTCCCGCTTTGGTCGCCTGCAACCATGAACGTGCGGGCATAGAAAACCCCGCCCCACACCAGCAGCCCAAGCACAACGGCAATGCCCACAAAGCGAATAATATCCTGCGTTTCAATGTCGCGTTTTAGTTTCATGCGTTTTCTTGTTTCCTCACAATCCCAATTCATCTTCCAGCGCCTCGGTCACCTGCAGCATCTGCCGCATGACGTAGCGCGCGTTGTGGTCAAAGTTTTTCGGGTCAACGCGCGGCGTGCGCGTGTGCAATCCCATGTCTACCCCCTGCAGCTGCATGTGGTATTTCGCGCAGATGGGATACGCCAGTTTTTCCGCAGCGCTGGTGATGCCCAGCACCGCCTGAATCCGCTGCGCAAGCGCCGGTTCGTCTTGCCAGCAAGCGCACAGCTTGGCATACAACTTCGGGTGGAAGTTGCCCATCACGCCGCTGTAGCCCGCGCAGCCGGCCTGCAAGCTTTCCAGCAGCATCGCGGAGTTTGCGTTGTAAATCTGCAGCGCAGTCCCCTGTGCCGCCGCGAGTTTTGCGCGCAGCTCGGTCATGTTGCAGCAGGTGTCTTTGAGGAACACAAAGTTGCCCAGCGCGGGCAGCCGCTCAATCACATACGGCGTCAGCAAGCGCTTGTACTCCGGCGACGGGCACTCATAAAACCCCAGCGGAAAGTCGCCCAAATGCCGTGTCACTTCCGCCACGCGGCGCAGCAGCACGTCATCGTCTTCGTCATGCGCCGCAAAGGGGTTGGTGATGAACACATAGCAATCCACGCCCTCAGCGATGATAGCCTGTGCGGTGCGCAGCATGTCGGGCGTGTTCAAGTCCACGTGGCCGCTCGCGAGCATCACCGTGTTGGGGCGGCGCAGCTGCATGAGTTTGCGTGTGATTTTCATTGTCTCATCTTGCGAAAGCCAAAACATTTCGCTGCTTTGGCACACCGCAAACACGCCCGTGCAGTCGCGGTTTTCATACCAGCGCAGCAGCGGCTCAAGCAGATCGTAGTCCACTTCGTTGTCGTCCGTGAACGGCGTAATCATCGTCGGATAAATGCCCTTGGGTAGGCTCATTTTGTGCTTCCTCTCATCTTCGCCAAATCACGATAGTTGATTTTCTGGATGCCGATGTCCTTCATGTGCTGCTGGAATTTCGGGTCAAGATACAGCGCATACTCCCACACGCGGCGGATGCCGATGCCGCTGGCTTCGGTGATTTCTCCCGTGTCAATGCAGGGGTGAATGAAGGTCTCCGTCACGCCATGATCAAAGGTTTTCACAAACTCGAACATGTAGTCACGATATGCATCGTAGTCGCGCGTGTTGTCTTCCGTCCACTCGCCGGGGATGAGGAAATCCGGGCATGCCACGCCGCGCGCATCCACAAACGTCGCAATTTGTTGATACAAAAACTGCAGCGTTTCCGGCGCAATGCCCATTTTGTTGTCGCTGGCGGCTTGTTCTTGCTCCATCCCGCGCAGTGGAAAACGAAACGGCAGCCCCTGCTGCGCCGAAAGCTCAAGTGTCTGCTCCAGCAGCTCAAGCCGACCGGTCGTGATGCCATACAGCGAGCCCATGTGGTTGTCCCAATGCGAGGGATTTAGCCCCAGCCGCTTCGCCAAATTCAGCTGCGCCAAGCACTCGGCGCGCACCTCATCAAGGTCAGCGTTGTCCTCAAAGTCCTTGCAATTCGCCCACATATAGCCCTCGCCGTCACGCAAGCTGGCCGTCCCCGCAGCGAGCACCGGCGCCCACTTGCAGCTGTGCCACTCGCTGGTGGTGGTCAGGTGAATCCCCACCGCGTGCTGCGGATTTTTCGCCGCCCACAGGCATGCCATGCGCGCCCACATGCAGGGCATCATCACCGTCGCCGACGTGATGCACCCGCGGTCGAGCAGTTCTTCCGTTGCCTTGTTCGCGCCATAGAACGAGCCGAAGTCGTCCGCGTTGATGATGAGATATTTTTCCATGGGGGCTTCCTTTCTCGCTACTTTTTTGAAAAAAAGTAGCACAAAAAACTTTTTTAGTCGCTTCGCTGTGTCCTATTATCGCCCCCGCAAAACCCTAAAAATCTGGGACAAATTTTCCTGTGTTTTCAGAAAAAACAGAAAATTCTGTCTTTTTTTCGCCAAATCGCGATTTTCGCGCAAAAAAGTGCGCGAAAAACGGTGTTTTGCTGGGTTATATGGAGGGGTAAAGTTGCGAGCAGGCCTCTGGCGGCACGGCGAAACGCTCTTC
>WQRM01000078.1 GCA_009786735.1 Oscillospiraceae bacterium
AAGAAACCACAACGGTAGCCGACACCACCGTTGAAGAGACCACGACGGTAGCCGACACCACCGTTGAAGAGACCACGACGGTAGCCGACACGACTGTGAACGGCGAAACAACAACCGTTGCCGACACCACCGTGAATGGTGAAACCACGACTGAAGCAGAAACCACCACTGCGCCTCCCGCGGAGGGCGGCGGCACCAACTGGGGCAGCATTGCTGGCATCATCGGCATCGTTGTGCTGGTGATTGTGAACCTCGTTGCCATCTTCGGCTTCGTGCGCATCCTCTTCAACGCATAATTCCCGCATAAAAAAGCCCCTCTTTCGAGGGGCTTTTTTGTGTTGTCTCACGCACACCCACACGGCATGCGCGTGCAGTTGATGCCCGCAATCAGCGCTTCCATCGCCCCAAGCAGGCGCTCGCTGGCGAAGGTGCTGCTTTGGTTGATTTCCTCGTTGCCAAAGCGCACAAAATGCATGCTGTCGTTGGGCAGTTGGTAGTAACCGCTGTGGTCGTTGATGATGCCGAACATGATCGTGCGGCGACCATTGCGTGCCATTTCGGCAAGCGGGGTGAACTCGAAATCCCGCCCGCTGTAGGCAATGTATCCCGGCAGGCTTGGACCAAGCAGCACGGCGGGGCAAATTTCGCCCGGACCAAAGACCACGGCTAAGTCCATGCCCAGCTCCATGTAGGCGGTTTCGGTCACGATATCCACCCCCACGCCAATGAGGTTGCGGCGCACGGTGGTGGTTTCCACCATGCCGGTGCGGAACAACAGCTGGTGCAGCGGGTTGGTGATGGGGATGCGATACTCCACGTGGCGGATGTTGAGCAGCGGCGCAACCTCAACTTCGTTGCTGATGCTGTTGAGCCGCTCGGCAACCAGTTCGCCATAGTTAATCATGTTCTGCACGCGTTCATAGGGGATGTACGTGCCTTCGGGGAAGTTGCGCGCAATGGCGGACGTCGCGCCGATGATCACTTGGAAGTTTGCGTCGGCGTGCTCGTTCACCCAGCGTTCAGTGTAGTAGCCCCAGTCGCCAGTGACGGTCAGCGGACCTGCGCCCAAGCCGGTGCTGTGGGCGTGGTGGTTGGCCAGCCAGGTTTCGCGGCTTGCAGGGTTATCCGGCACAAAGCGCAGGCGGTGCATGTCTTCGTCAAACACGTAAGGGCGGCGCTTGGCATATAGCAGATCCGCGGCGTTGGCGTAGCCATAGTACAGCGTGCCGGGTTCAAGATTTTCGATGGCAGCGATGATGGTGTCAGCCGTTGTGCGGTTGAAGTGCGCCATGAAGTCGGCGTCTGTGCCATGGTGGCGGAACGGACCTCTCGCGCCAAACCAGCCGAACATCGCGTTCACCGGGTTTTGGAACAGCGCACCGAGAATGCTGGCGTTCATGCCCAGGGTGTCAATCACACTGTGCTGGTGAATGGCTGCCACGTTGATGCTGGTGACTTCCACATGGTTCGCGGCTGCCCAGTCCATCACATGGCGGCGAATGCGGCGCACGTTGGGCGCGGTGAGCGCATAGGCATCCACGCTGGCGAACACCACCACGCCACGCCCGCTGCCGTCATCCATGGCGGTGGCGCGCACTGCCATGTCGTCAAGGAGATCAACCGGCACTTTCGGGTCAAGGAACTCAATGTTGCCCGCCACATAAATGCCGCGTTCGGGTCCCGCCCACAAGCCGTCGTCGTCAAACCAGCCGTCGGGAATCAGCGAAGCACGGGCATAGCCCACGTGCCACTGTGCGCCCGCAGCGGGTTCGTCAAGGAACCAATCGTGCCCGGGCAGGAACTCATCGGGCGTCACGTGTGTGCGGCTGGTGCGCGGCGCGGGCATCAGCGCGGTGATGATGTTCACGATGGTGCTGATGGCGAAATCGCCCACGTCCAGCAAGATGCGGTTGCCGCGTGTGGGTTGTTCCACGCGGGTTGCGGCGGTGGGGAGCATCAGCGCGCCGGTGAGCAGTGCCGCGCCCAGCACAATGGCTAAAATTTTCTTCATGAAAGGCCTCCTTTATACTATTGTACATAAAGCCATTGTAACACGAAACCGCTGGTTTGTCAACGCAAAACACCTGCTCGTGCAAAATTCACAAAATGTTCACAGAAACGTCTTTATTTGTTCATGGGGGGGGGGTGTATAATGTAAATTAACCCATTACATTTTAAGGAGAACACGAACAATGACGAAAAAGATTCTGGCGATTTTGGTGGCAGCATTCATGATGATTGCGGTGCTGGCTGCCGTGGTTGCCGCAAACACCGACAGCGACGCAAGCCCGCAGTATACCCTTCCCGCGTGTGACGTCTGCTTTCATGGATACTGTTTGGAGTGCGTAGAGTTTGTTCTTGCTCACTACGAGGGTTATCATGCGGCGAGCCTCGCATTCGTGAATCTTCTTCATCCTGCCATGTTTGTTGATGCAGCGGCTTACTTAGGCTTTGCGGATGCCGTGGAAGATGTAATAGAGACAGTGTATGATTACGATCTAAGCATCCTTGAGGAGGTTCAGCTTTTGGCTGCGCTTGCGGAAGAATACATGACACCGCAAGCAATTGCGTTCGGTGTGGAGTTTAGCCGAACCATGTATCTTGCTGAATTTTTCTCCCATTCTTCTTTCGATGATTTCTTCTGGGAGAGCCGTGATGCAATCGCCTTGTTGGTTGCGCAAGGCGACATTGAGGGCGCAACAACAGCTGTGATTGCGCTGAATGACGAGTTGGTAGTGCTGGTGGAGGCGCTTGACCTTGGCATTGAGATTCCCCAATTTCTGCGCAGCACCCCGGCAGCAACCCCGGTTTGCCCGGTTGACCCGGACGCGACCGTGTGCTTGTGCGACGACGTGACCACAACTGCACCGCAAGACACCACCACCGCTGCAGACACCACCGTGAACGGTGAAACCACAACCGTTGCAGACACCACCGTGAACGGCGAAACCACCACCGTTGCTGACACGACTGTGAACGGTGAGACCACGACTGAAGCAGAAACCACCACTGCTCCCCCCGCGGAGGGCGGCACGAACTGGGGCAGCATTGCCGGCATCATCGGCATTGTTGTGCTGGTGATTGTGAACCTCGTTGCCATCTTCGGCTTCGTGCGCATTCTGTTCAACGCATAATCTCATTGTGAACCCCAAAGCCCCTTTTCGGAGGGGCTTTTTGCTATATTCTGGGTTCGCGTGGCAAAGTTTCCAATTTGTCAACACAAAAGACCTTGACAGCGCGCAAAAAACATGGTAGACTTTATAGTATGGATTATTATAACGAAAAACCGATCAAACTCATCGCCTGCGACATGGACGGCACGCTGCTCAACGGCGAGTCGAAGCTCAGCGACGGCAACCGCGCGGCTGTGCTCAAGGCCATCGACCAAGGTGTGATGTTCGTGCCATGCACGGGCAGACCGCTGTGTGGCGTCACCTGGCTAACCGAACAAATGCCCGGGGATTTCCCCGTGATTGTCTGCAACGGCTCTGGTGCGCAAACCAGCCGCAGCGGACGCGTGCTGTTTGAGCAAAATATGCAGCGCAGCGACGCCCTGGAGATTCTCGCCATGGCCGCACAAACGCCGTATGCCTACATCCTGTGGGAGGGCGACAAGCTTTATGTGAGCCGCGTGTGCCTAGAAACCGAGATTTATCGTAACATTACCGGCGCAACGATGAATCCGCTGGGCGACTTGGATGAGATTGGCGAAATCACGAAGATTATCTGGCTGATTCCGCCGGACGTGGGCCCACAACTGATGGCTGAAATCGGCGAGCGCTTTGCCGGGCGGGTCAACTGCCACACCTCGCACCCGCGCCTGCTGGAGTTCGTGGATGTTAAGGCGAGCAAGGGGCTTGCGCTTGCGGCGCTCAGCGAGATGTATGGCATTGCGCCCGAGGAAATGATGGCCATTGGTGATGCGAACAACGACATCTCCATGTTGGAGTACGTGGGTTGTTCGGTGGCGATGGCCAATGCCGGGGATGACATCAAAAGCATCTGCAAGCACGTGACGTTGACGAACGATGAAGATGGTGTTGCGGCGGCGATTGAGAGGTTTGTGTTGCGGTGATACCCCCACCGACGCGTTCGCGCCACCTCCCCCAAGGGGGAGGCGCAAAGCCACTACGCTGTTCTGGCGTACATGTTCGCCGACTCAAAAGACATCTTGCTACAATCAACCCGCACGGTTGATGCCTCCCCCTTGGGGGAGGTGGCGCGAATGCGCCGGTGGGGGTCTGCGCGGCAATTGTTTCACGTGAAACACTTCACAGATATGAAAGGCTGGTGCGTATGAAGAAGTTGCTTTGCTTGTTGGCTGCGATGGCACTGTTGCTGGTGGCTTGCTCACCTGCGGTGCAGACTGATGTGCCTAACGGTGAAACCACCACTGGATGCACCGAACTCGACACGCCGGACATTAACATCGCATTACCCACGTGGGATGATGACGATGAGTATGGCGAGGCGGTGGCGCACGCGTGGGTCGAGGCGATGAATGGCTTCGTGCAGGCAGAAGTAACCCGCGTGGAGTATCGCGTTGGTCACATTCGTATGCCTCAAGAAGCGCGGACGTACCTTGCAGAAAGTGCAGCTTTGATTACACGTTGGCAAGCGTTGATACCGCAATTGGAGATGCATGTTATTGATAGACCCTATCGGTTCTTCATGTTTGGCGGGGGATATCGTCATGTGGTTGTGTTTGCGGGCGACGAAGAAATATTACGAATGAATGCCACGCAAATGAATTTGCTGTGGATTGGTGGCAACTTGCTGCGCGTGATGAACATCGACGACGTGGAAGAAGAGTTCACGGCAATCCTCAACGCGATGGGCTTTGCAGAAGATATTTGGATACATGATTTTTATCGCTGGCCAAGCGAATAACACTAAACCATAAACCGCACACAACAAGGAGAGAACCACATGTTTAAGAAAACCAGCCAAACCACATGGAACTTGGTAGACCAACACATGCGCTATGTGTTCGAGTGCTACTGCGCGTTTGAGAAGTTCATGGAGGAGTTCCTCGGCGGCGACAAGCCAGCGGGCGAGCTCATGCATCTGTACGAAGACGTGAGCAAGCTTGAAGGCGACGCAGACGTGGCGCGGCGCAACATCATCAACGCCTTTTTGGACGGCAAATTGCTGCCGTCCACCCGCAAGGAAATCCTCGACATCATCGCCCGCATGGACAAAATCGCCAACAAGTGCCAAGACATCGCCTGCAAGTTCGTGTTCCAGAACGTGACGATGCCAGCGGCATACCGCGCGAACTTTTTGGAGATCACCAAGATCACCAAAGAGCAGTACCTGCTGATGAAGCGCGCACTGAGGATTTTGTTTGACGATTACGACAGGTTAATCAAAGACGAAAGCATCCTGGGCGACATCATGGAAAAAGAGCACGACGTGGACACCATCGAAGATGCCACCACCCTAGCGCTCTTCCGCGATGCATCGCTTGACCTGACGCAGCGGCACTATTACAAGCATTTTCTTAGCCAGTTGTGCGACATTTCAGACAAGCTGGAAGACCTTGCCGACCAAATCCAAGTGATTGTAGTATTGAGAAAGGTGTAGTGCGGGGTTTTGTTGCGGCATTGAGCAAAATCCAGGCCGCAAAGTTAATTTTTATCGAATAGAAAGAGTGGCATAACGTGGGATTGGAGACCCTGTTTTTAACGTCTGGCGCATTCATGGGCTGGTCCGTTGGCACCAATGATGCCTCCAACGTGTTCGGCACGGCGGTGGGCACCAAAGTGATTAAATTCAGAACCGCCATTTGGCTCACCGCGATTTTCGCCGTGTTGGGCGCGGTGATTGCCGGGCAAGTTGTGGTGGGCGATTTGGGCGACGTAGCATATAACCATGCCGTGCGCACGCCGCTGCATGCCTTCATCGTGATGCTGATTTCGGCCACGGTGGTGACGGTGATGACCATCATCAAGGCGCCGGTGTCCACATCGCAGTCGCTCATCGGTGCGCTGATGGGTTGGGGTTTTGCCCAAAGCATGGGCAATTTCGCGCAGATCACCCGCTTTTTCTCCGCGTGGATTATCTCGCCGATTCTCACGATGTTTGTGTGTCTCACGCTTTGCGTGGTGGCGCAACGGTTCATCGAAGCGCGTGTGAAAGGGCTGGCAGCGTATGACCGCTTCATCAAAATCGGCTATTTGGTGGCGGGGATTTTCGGCGCGTTCACGCTGGGCGCAAACAATGCCGGCAACGCCATGGGGGTTTACTACCGCACCGGCATTTTTGATGGCCCGGTGGCGGCGCTCAACAGCGTTTTGCCGTTCACGGTGACGCCGCTGAGCTTTGCGGCCTTCGTTGGCGGGTTGATGCTGGGCATCGGCGCGTTGACCTACAGCAAGCGCGTGATGCTCGCTGTGGGTGAGGGCATTGCGCAACTTTCGCCGCTGCAAGGATTTTTGGTGGTGTTTTCCAGCTCGGTGACGCTGCTGGTGTTTTCGATTTGGGGCATTTCGATTTCCACATCGCAGGCGGTGGTTGGCGCGATTATGGGCGCGAGTTTCTCCAAGGGTCACCGCGGGCTGGACTTCAAGGTGCTCGGACGCATCTTTGTGGCGTGGTTTGGCACGCCGACGCTTGCGGGGTTGCTGGCGTTTGTGGTTGGGCGGATATTCTTCTAAACACACTAAACGTAGGAGGGTGACGTATGAAAAAAATCATTTGCACTGCATTAACTTTACTTGTATTCCTCTCCGCAGGCACTGTAGTGGCGAGCGCGTTTGATTTTCCTGCGGGCACAAGCGCGAACGTGAGGTATAATACCGAAAGATTGTATCAAACACTTAGTGCTTATCCTGCCTCAGATAACGGTTGCTGCCGAAAAGGGACTTGCTTTGATATTGCTGTCGTATTTGAAAAAAACGACTTTGGAAGAATCAATCAAATACAATTTGAAGTTAGCGATATGGGGCTAGATCTTTGGATACGGGGGACAGTAACTGACAATACAGGAAGAACGTTATTCATAGACGCTTGCACGGTTGGATATGTTATGACCATTCGAGAAGGTGATGCGACTGGTGTCTTGCTCTATGGGCGAAGTGGTTTTGGCGCTTACTACCCTGAGCCGTGGTGGGCATTTTGGCCGAGCTGGCTGCAGTGCGTGTTGCGCTGGATATTCTTCGGCTGGATTTGGATGTAGCATGGTTATAAGGGCGCAAGCCCTGCATATAACGCAGAAAGAAAATTTGGAGGGATTGAAGGATGAAGAAACTACTGGCGATTGTGCTGGTGATGGCGCTGGCCATCGGCGCGTTTGCGGTGACCGCGAGCGCATGGAGCGACAACGACGCATGGGCAGCCGAAGTGCTGCGACTGGTGAACGTGGAACGTGCACGCGCGGGATTGCGTCCCGTGGTTGCGCACCCGAGCCTCAACCGTGCTGCGCAGGTGCGCGCAACCGAGATTGATGACCACCCGGACGCAGGCGGTTATTGGT
>WQRM01000079.1 GCA_009786735.1 Oscillospiraceae bacterium
GCCATCGTGCGGCGGCGTGGGATACATCAGCGCTTGGATGCTCAGCAGCACCGCGCGCGGCGTTTCGTGCCGCAAGGTATCCTCTAGCATTGCGCGGGCGTGCCACATCAACTGCTGCGGGTTGCCGCGAATGAACGCCGGCACGCCGAACTCCTCCCACAGCACCACGGGCGAGATGTTGGAATACACCTCGCACGAGCCGATGATGATGAGGTCATGGTTGAAGTTGCTTTGGTAGTACTCGGCGGTCAGCGCGCCCTCGAAGGGGTTGGTCATATATTTGGGCATCAGCAACCGCTGCACCGCCCAAAAGGCAACACAGAAAAACACCAGTGCCAGCAAAATAGAGAGAATGCGTTTCATAAAGCTCCTAAACCCCCACCGTCGCGACAAGTCGCGCCACCTCCCCCAAGGGGGAGGCATCAACTGAGCGGATTCATTTTAGCGAGATGTTTGCTTGGTAAATTGCGCGAAGGAAAATCAACGCAGACGGTTGACGCCTCCCCCTTGGGGGAGGTGCCCCGAAGGGGCGGTGGGGGTTAAAACTGCATATAGAAGAAGTCTTGCATATCGAACCCAAGCCCATACACGCCGAAGATGAAAATCGCCAGCACCAGCAGCGCCCAGAAGATCGCAGGTGGGCGGCGCTTTGGCTCATCGCCTCTGGCTTCGCGGCGGAACCACGGCACCGCAATCATCACCGAGATAGCGAGCGCAGCCACCAGCCATTCGAGGGGCGTGAGACCGAACCATATGTCGTTCTCGCCAAAGTAGCGGAAAAACGCGCCAAACTGCGGACGCGTGATGAACGATGCGAAGTGGCGGAAGGTCAGCGGCACGTCCATGTAGATGTCGAACGAGCGAATCAGCGTCAGCAGCAGGAAGGTACGCAGCACCGCAAAGCAAGTGTAGGCTTTTGTCTTGGTGAAGCTGAAGCGCTCATTGAACTTCGCATAGGCGGGCTTGAGTTCCTGCGAAATCATGATGACCACGCCGTTCGCCAGCCCCCACACGATGAAGTTCCACGCCACGCCGTGCCAAATGCCCGTGGTGAACCACGTGACCGCTGTGGCAAGGTGAATCTTGAGCCGTGTTGGCCACTTCTGCATGAACTTCGCCACCGAAAGCGGATAGAACACGTAATCGCGAAACCACGTGCCCATGGTGATGTGCCAGCGCCGCCAGTAGTCGAAAATGTCGCGCGCACGAAACGGCGAGATGAAATTTTCCTCCAAGCGAATGCCCAAGCACATCGCAATGCCGATGGAGATATCAATCGCGCCGCTGAAGTCGGCATAGAGCGCAGCACCCCACACCAGCATCGCGAAAAACGAGAACATCCCGCTGTATTCACCCGGCGTGTAGGCCAGATACTCCACCGCAATGCGCAGCCGAAAGCCCACAATCATGATCTTGAAGAAGCCCCAAATCATGCGCTGCAGCCCGCGCCCGAACCATTCCCAGTCCATGCGTTTTTCGCCCAGCAGAGCCTCGGACACGTTGTTGTAGCGGCTGATGGGCCCCATCATGGCATAGGGGAAGAAAATGGTGAACAGTGCCAGCTTCAGCGGGTTGCGCTGCACCTCCACCTTGCCCCAGAACACGTCAATCAGATAGCCACAAATGCGGAACATGTAGTAGCTGATGCCCACGAAGAAAATCATGTTGGGGATAATCTCCGTGCGGGCGAGTGCTTCGCCGATTTTCACCGCCGCCAGCAAGCTAAAGTTGAACACCAGCCCGGCAATCAGCCAGCTGCGTTGCCGCCGTTTTTGCGCAGCGTTGTAGCCCTTGCGCTCGTCGCGGGTCATGCTGTTGCGGTGTTGGGCGACGTAAGCCTTCTGCGCGGCTTTCAGCTTGCCCATGTGCATTGCAATGCCATAGCTCACCGCCACCGTCACCAGCATCGTGGCAAGCGCCGCCCAGCCCGCCAGGGCATAAAACCCCAAGCTGGCTAGCAAGAGCAGCGGCCACTGCGCGCGCTTCGGCAATGTGTAATACAACACAAACAGCACGCACAAGCCGCCCAAAAACCACGGCGAGATAAACGTCATACCTATCCTCTTTTGCCCCTTAGTTTTTTGCGTCAC
This sequence comes from Oscillospiraceae bacterium, assembly GCA_009786735.1. GTDB lineage: Bacteria > Bacillota > Clostridia > Oscillospirales > Acutalibacteraceae > WRMQ01. Next base: position 2,091 of record WQRM01000079.1, read on the forward strand.
TTTTTTTCAAAAAAGTGACAAAATCATTCGTCTTCCAGTCGCTCAATCAGCGCCCAAATGGCGGCGGCGGAGTGAAAGTGCTCGGGGTCGCCCATCACGCTGGGCGGGAACTCAACGTCAAAGCGTTGCTCAATCTCGGTGATCAGCTCGACCATCTCAAGCGATTGAATCAGCGCGCCATCGCGGCGAGCATCGTAGGTCGCGAAGTCCACATCGGGGTACAGCTCATTGAGCAGCTCAAGCAGTTTTTCCATGGATGTATCTCTCTTTCAGACCATTGCGGTCGATTTTTCCGTTGGGGGTCAGGGGCATGTGGTCGAGCGCGTGCAGCACGTTGGGCAGCATGTAGGGCGGCAGCTTGGTGCCCAGCGCGGCCTGCAAGTCAGCGCGTTCAAGCGACGACACCGCGCACAAAATCAGCTTTTTCTTCGCTTCGTCAAACAGGCAACACGCCGCCGACACACCGTCAATCGCCAGTGCGGCAGACTCAATCTCGCCCAGCTCAATGCGATAGCCCGCGCGCTTAATCTGGTGGTCACGGCGGGAGATAAACAGCAGGTTGCCCGCATCGTCCAGCTCGCCCAAGTCGCCGGTGCGATAGACCGGCTCGGCATAGCGGCTGTGCAGCGGGTTTTGCACAAAAGCTTGCGCGCTGCGTTCAGCGTCGGCATAGTAGCCCAGCGTCACACAGGTGCCACGAATGCAGATTTCGCCCGCTTGCCCGGCTTGGGTGATGCGCCGGTCATCGTCATCCAGCAGGAACATATCCGTGTTGCGAAACGGGCGACCAATCGGCACACGCGGTGCATCGAAGTCCGTAGGCAGCTCGTAGTGGCAACTCATGCCCGTGCATTCCGTTGGACCATACAGGTTGATGAACCGTGCGTCGGGGCAGGCGGCTCGCCATGCATTGAGCTGCTTTTGTGGGAAGACTTCGCTGCCAAACGCGATGGTGCGCAGGTGCTGCGGAACAACCTCGTTGAGGATGCGCAGCGCAGCCACCATCGTGAACGCCGACGCCACCCAGCACACCGTATTGATGCGCTTTTCGTTGAGGTATTCGATGAGCTTGAGCGGGAAGCTGAAGTAGCTCTTGGGGATGAACCAAGTTTGCGCGCCAAACTTCAGCGTGGGGAACAGCTCCTTCAAGCAAGCGTCCACATAAAGCGGGGCTTGGTTGCCGAAGATGGTGCTCTCGCTCACCTGCAGCACATCGCTGAGCGTTTCGATGTAGTCAATCACGCTGCGGTGGCAGGCAACCACGCCCTTGGGCTTGCCGGTTGAACCCGACGTAAACACCACATAGATGGGGTCGGTGTCGATCTGCCGTGCTGCGATTTCTTCCAGCGCTGGCGCATCAATCGGCGTGTTGATGATGTCGCCGTAGTGCAGCACTTGCCCGGTGAACGCAGGCAGTTTGTCGCATGTCGTGTCATCGCAAATCACCACGCGCGGCTTGAGTGTATCGAATATCAGCTCAATACGGTGGCGTGGCATTTCTTCGTCAAGCGGCACATAGAAACAGCCCGCCCGCACCACGCCGAAGAACGCGCTCACCGCGCAAGGTCCCTTCGCCATGAACACCACCACCGGCTCGTTGGCAAAGCCGCCTGCCGCCAGCGCCGAGCCAATCGCCCGCGAGCGCAGGTCTAACTCGGCAAACGTGAGATGGATGGCATCATCGCAGAAGGCCGCCTTGTTGGGCAGCCGTGCGGCGATGTTATCCAGATAGTCTAAGACGTTGATTCGCATAGTCATTCCGTTTCTAGTTTTTTGCGCTTTCTTCGCAGAGCGCGGAGGAACAAGCACGACAACACAACCAATGCAATCGGCAGTCCAAAGACAAGGATAACGCTCACTACGATATTTGTGTACGGTGCTCCACCATTGCGGTTAACACGCCTGTTGCAGCAAATGCAAACCCATCGCGTGGGCGCAGGCGGGCGGTAGTTTGCGTTGCGCTGCAGCCGCGCAAGAAAACGTACGATTTCGGCTTCGTCGGCGTTGCCGCGTGCGTATCCGCCGCGGGCATGGCTTGTTGTGCGTTGCCAAAGCTCTCTGCCGACATCACTCCAAGTGCTTTGCGCGCCGATGTCAAATTCCGCAAGGTGATAAGTGAGGTTGTCTAGGTCAAAGGTTACATCATACCAAACGGGTGGCCAATCATGCGACCTAAGCAGCCAATGCAATTGCCCCGTTTGCCGATGATAATATCCCCAGAGCGGTGAAAATTCTCTCTCGCTGCCGGGTGCAGCCGTAAGCTGCACAGCACGACCGTTGTCGTAAACATACACCGCACTGCGGTTGACAATTAGCACCATCACGCCGTCTTGCTCAAGCACGCGCCAAATATAGTGCTCGCCATAGGGCACCGGATCGGGGCTTGCGCTTGCCGAAACCGCAAAGCCAAGCACCAGCAGCACGACGAAGAGCAAAATCACAAGTTTTTTCATGACAGTAGCTCCTGTGCAAGAATATGCATCGGGTCGGTGTAGTGTTCGCCGGGCTCGGCCAGCAACGAAAGCTCCGTGCAGCCAAGAATCACCGTCTGCGCGCCGCGGTCGAGCAGCGGCTGGGCAATCTGCGCAAGCGCGCTCGAACAAAGTTTGCCCAGTTTCACGGCGTTGATAACATCCATCACCGCTTGGGTGTCGTCGGGCACAACCGCGTCGATGCCCGCTTGCTGCAGCGCCCGCACAAACGCGCCCGAATGGTAGCTCCCCAGCGTGCACAACAAGCCCGCGTGGGTGATACCTCGCCCAGCCAAGTGCCGCGCCGTCAGCGCAAGCATGTCCAGCAGAGGAGCATCAACAGCGGCTTGCAGTTCGGCGATAAAATGGTGTGCCGTGGCGCAGGGCATCGCGAGCACTTGCGCACTCGCAGCGTGCAGCGTTTGCAGACCGCTCACCAGCGCAGGCAGGGGAGAAATCTCGCTGTTGCCCAGCAGAAATGCGGTGCGGTCGGGCACGCTCGCCTTGCTGTATAACACAATGTCGGGGTGGTCTTGGTCGCAAGTCACCGCGTGCATGCGAATGAGCATGTCATACAGCCTGCAGCTCGCCGCAGGTCCAAGCCCGCCCAAAATGCCGATGGTTTTCATGTGTGTTGCCTTTCTCTGTTCTTTTTTTGGAAAAAAAGAACCAAAAAAACTTAGCCGCTTCGCGGTGGATGGTTAATGACGAGTTGAAGAAACAAGTCTCAATTCCCCTCCGTGGAGGGGTGCCGTCGCAACGGCGGGGTGGTTTTCGCACAGTGACTGAGGGGGCAACTACGCAGGTGTCGCAGCCCCATTACCGTATCACAACCCCTTCGGGCAGTGTGCTGGGGTCAAAGCTAAAGTGCGAGAACCCACGCCCACGCGGGTCAAACGCCGCAGCCTGCGCTTGGGTGAACATGAAGCCCTCATTGGGCAGTTCATGCAGATAGGGCGTGGCGTCAAAGTGATGCCAGCCGTCGCCCAAGTCAACCAACAGCCACACATGGCGTGCGTTGATGACGGGATAACGCCGCATCGTCACCGTGGGAATGCCCACTTGCTCCAGCATAAAGCGCGCAACGGCATAGAACACATAGCAATCGCCGCGGCGGCGCGTCATGCCCTGCACCACGGACTCAAGCACATCGCCGTGCGTGCCGCCTAAGGCATACTGAATGTTCCAGCGCGTCCAGTTGAAGATGGCGCGTGCCTGTTCGGCTTGGGTCATGCCGGGGCGAACGTGTTCGTTCAGAATCGGTTGAATCAGCGCCAGCGCTTGTTCGTGTGTTGCGGCGCTCACCACCACTTGGGCGGTTGCGCGGCTTTCTTGCCCTGCCGGCGAGCGGGCGATGAACACCACCTCATACGTGCCGGGGACGTTCACGTTCACCGCGGAGCTGTCCACTTCAAGGGTGGCTTCTCCGGTGCTGTGATACACGGTGATTCCTGCGCGAAACGCTACGGTGCTGCCGCGCCCCACGTGAATCTCACGCAGACCGTGAATCACCGGCGGCACGCCGTCTTCCACAATGCGCAGCACGCTGACGACGGTTTGGGTTTCGCCTTCGTCGTTCGTGAGCGCAATGAGCACCGTCTGTTCTTCGCCATAGCGCGAGGTGTCGGGCTGCTCCACAAATGCGGGCACAAAGCGCTGGCGTGTGTATTCATTTGGCGCAATGAAATCCCACGGCGAGACTTCCGCGCCAGCGTAGGTCTCCACCAGCTGCGCGTTCGCCCAGGGTGGGGGAGGCGGCGGCGTGGTCTCTAGGTTGCGCACGAACAGTGCGGTCAACGCAAGCAAAAGCCCGGCCAGCAGGCCGAGGGTTATCAGCAAAATGAATCTGGTTTTGCGGCGCTTCAGTGGTTCATCACATCCTTATCCATTATACAGTATACCCTAATTCGACGAATTTGTCAAGCAACTTTAGGTTGCGGGCACATACTGCTTGCAATTGTGGTGTGGGTGTGTTATAATGAATGTGAGATGAAATGTAGGAGCGGTCATGTGAAAAAGAAGCTTTTCGTGATTGGCGCAATTGTGCTGGCGGTTGCCTTGGTCGCAGGCGGCATATTATTCGCAATGCGACCACGCAATATTGACGTTGCCGCACGCATGACCAACGAAATGGTGCACACTGAAGATGGCGCATTGCCGTTTCACATGTACGTGCCACGAGGCGATGCCCCCGGGCTTGGTTGGCCAGTGGTGATTTTTTTGCATGGCGGCGGGCATGGCGCTGGGCATTTTGCGCCCGCGCAGCTCAACCGCGATTTTCCAGTGTTACAATTGTTGTTTGATGAGCAAAACAGCGTTGATCACACGGCTATTGTGTTGTTGCCGCGCTGCCCGCAAGGTTATCGCTGGGCAGATGGCGAACCAAACGTGAGCGGACGCCTGTTCGCCATGCTCGACCAAGTGCGAGCGCACGCCGCGGTGGACGATGCACGAATTTATCTGATCGGCAATTCGCTGGGCGGGTTTGGCACGGTGAGCCTGTTGGCACACCACCCCGATGTATTTGCTGCTGGTGTGGCGAACGCTGCAGGTTGGTCGCGCTATGACGACCCTGCGCTGCTGCCTAACTTGGTGCAAACACCCTTGTGGCTATTCCAATCCGACGACGTGCGGTGGTCGCGCGATTTGGCGCATGGGATTGAACAGCTGGGTGGCACGGTGCGTTACACAGAGTTTTCGCGCAGCCGGCGCGGGACGCTGCAACGTGCGCTTGCCGAGCCTGAACTACTGCCATGGCTGTTTGCACACAGCCGCTGAACCTGCTAGAAAAAACAT
>WQRM01000080.1 GCA_009786735.1 Oscillospiraceae bacterium
GCGGCTTGATGGCGTGTGGAGCTACATCATCAACGCAGGCATGTGCGAATTTGAATAGGAGATACCCATGACTGAAATCCCCATCACCCAAGCGCGCGATTCGCTCATGGCTGCCAGCCCGGAATTTTACGCCGACCACGTCTGCGAGCTGCAGCACGAGCAAGCCCGCACCTACACCTGCCTTGGCACGGTCATCACCAAAACGTTGTGGAGCTGCAATGGTCGCGATTACCACCCCATTTGGTCCGTGTGCGACCTTGGCAACGGAAACCTGTGTGCCGCACGGCGTGCGCTCAAGCGTGTCGTCGGCAAACGCGCTAAACGCGCCACCTACCACCTCCGTTACCGCGGCGGCAACAACCGCTGCCTCATCCTTTCGCGCATGGGCGAGGCGCATCACGACCCCGAAATCAGACAACTTCGCGAAAATGACAGCGCAATGTTTCTGTCTATCTTGAACACGCCGCAGGATGACCAAGCCGATGCAAAGGCGATTGCAAGTGTAATGCGCGAAGAGTTTGCACAGCGCATCAACGACCCATCGCGGCACTTTCTTGGGCTGTTTGTGAACGAAACGCTCGTTGGCGCATGCATTTGCCATGATCGCGATGCAGCCGTGGTGCTCAACGATGTCTTTGTGCCGCGTGAACACCGTGGACACGGATACGCCACAAGACTCATGCTTGCAGCCACCGCGTTGAACCCCGCTGTTTGGCACACGCTCAGCTGCGGTTCGCAGAATCACGCTTCCCTCGCGGCAGCGAAAAAAGCAGGCTACACCATCGCAGGCATGTGCGAATTTGAATAGGAGGCAACCATGTACCTCTACCTCGGCGGCGACAAAGCCCTGCGCACCGCCACCATCCTCGGCATCTTCGACCTCGACACCGTCACCGTGCAGGCGCACAGCCGCGCATTTCTGGCGCAGGCGCAACAGCAAGGCTGCGTCCACGACGCAGGCGGCGACTTGCCCCGCGCCTTTGTGCTGGCGGATGAAGGCATCTGGCTCGCGCCGGTGAACACGGTCACACTGCAGAAAAGAGTTTACACAACTTTAACTTGACATTACTGCGGCAATGTTGTATACTAAAGTGGGGGATGGTGGACATCCCTCTGCTTTTGCATGGATTTAGGTTTCGCAGCGAATGCGCGTGTAGGGGCGGCAATCTGCCGCCCGCACCGCAACCCCACCATCCCTCTGCTTTTGCATAGCACGCGCACGCCGTAAAACTCCCTCGCGGTGACACCCCCCTGTCCTGCGGGACATCCCCCTCTAACGTCCACCCCACAAATGCAAGCATTTGCGGGGACCCCGGAGAAGGGGGCAGGGGCTTGCTTCTTCCGCTTATCATTAAAGAGCCAATCGCGAAGCGGCTAAGTTTTTTGCGCAACTTTTTTCAAAAAAGTTGCAACAAGCCTCGCCCATGAAAGGACGTCACATGACCCGTCGCAAAGAAATCTTCCGCTACATCCTCTTCGGCGTGCTCACCACGCTGGTGGCGTTGGTCATCTATCAAACGCTTGAATGGCTGTTGCCCGGCGGTCGCAGTTACCTCATCAGCAATGTGGTGGCATTCATCGTGGCAGTTGCCTTTGCCTATGTGGTCAACAAGCTGTTTGTGTTCGAGCAAAAGTCGTGGGCAGCAAGGGTTGTGGCGCGTGAAATCGCTTCGTTCACGTTCTCGCGCGTGTTCTCGCTTGTATTAGAGATGGGCTTGCTCGTTTTGTTCAACGAGTGGATTTGGCAACTCGTTGCGCCGCGTTTTACCCTGCGTTGGCTGAACTTTGCCCTTGCGCAGCACCTGCCCGCCTTCATCGCCGAAGCCGAAGATGCCTACCGCTTTCTCGTGCGTTGGGGCGTGATTGCCGTGGTCGTGGTGGTGCTCAACTACGTGTTCGCCAAATGGATAGTCTTTCGCAAAGACGAGGAGAGTGACCACAATGCGTAATCGTGCAATCGGCGGGCAAGTGCCCGTGGGCAACACGGAAATGGAGTATATTTCGTTCGGCCGCGGCAGTCAGCCGCTGGTGATGATTCCTGGGCTGAGCGATGGCCTCAAAACCGTCAAAGGCACGGCATCGCAAATGGCTAGGATGTTCCGCTGCTTTGCGCACAGCCACACGGTCTACATGCTCAGCCGCCCCAACCAGTTGCCAGAGGTCTACACCACGCGCGCCATGGCAGCTGATTACGCCGCCGCCATGCAGCAACTGGGCATCGCGCAAGCCGATGTCTTCGGCATTTCGCAAGGCGGCATGGTCGCGCAATGGCTGGCGATTGACCACCCGCAGCTGGTGAGCAAGCTCGTGCTAGCCGTTACGCTCAGCCGGCAAAACAGCACCGTGCAAACCGTGGTTCGTCGCTGGATTGCCCTCGCCGAGCAAGACGACTACGCCCGCCTGTTTATCGACACCATGGAACACTCTTTCACCGAAGCATACTTGAAGAAAATGCGCTGGCTATACCCGATATTCAGCCGTGTCGGCAAGCCCCAAAGTCTCAACCGCCTCATTCTGCAAGCCCATGCCTGCATCACCCACGACGCCCACGCGCAGCTTTGCCGCATCGCCTGCCCTACTTTTGTTATCGGCACTGGTGAGGATAAAGTCGTCGGCATTGACGGCACGGAAATCGCCGCCGAAATTGCAGGCAGCCAGCTGCTCATCTACGAGCATCAGGGGCACATGCCGCAAAGCGAAGCCAATGACTTCAACGCGCAAGTGGTGCGCTTTTTCGCCCAACACACGGAGGAACAATGAAACTAATCTCATGGAACGTTAACGGCATCCGCGCCTGTTTGGGGCGCAACTTTGCCGAGAGCTTCACAGCATTCGATGCCGACATCATCTGCCTGCAAGAGGTGAAAGCCGAGCAGCAGCAAGCGGACTTCGCCCCGCCCGGCTATCATGTCCACTGGAACGCCGCGCAAAAGAAGGGCTACAGCGGCACCGCGGTCTTTACCCGCACACAACCCTTGCGTGTGAGCACGGGCATCGGCATCGCCGAGCATGACCTTGAAGGCCGTGTCATCACCCTTGACTTCCCCGACTTCACCCTCGTGAATGTCTACACCCCCAACAGCCGCGACGGCCTCGTTCGGCTGGACTATCGTATGGCCTGGGAGGACGCTTTTCGCGCCTATGTCTGCGAATTGGACAAGCTCAAGCCTGTGCTCATCTGCGGTGACCTCAACGTGGCACACCGCGAGATCGACCTCGCCCGCCCCGCGCCCAACCGTCGCAATCCCGGCTTCACCGACGAAGAGCGCGGCAAGCTCACCGAACTGCTCGGCGCAGGCTTTGTAGACACCTTTCGCTATTTCTACCCCGACCGCGCACAGGCCTACAGCTGGTGGAGCTATCGCGCCGCCGCACGCGAGCGCAACGTGGGTTGGCGCATTGACTACTGGCTGTGTTCGCAGCGCTTTGCCTCGCGGCTTGCCGGTGCGGCAATTTTGACGGATGTCTTCGGCAGCGACCACTGCCCGGTCAGCTTAGAGGTGCGCGCGTAACGACATGGTTTGCTCCTAGGGCGTGTCTTCCAACCGTCAACATACCCATAGCCAGCATGTAGGGGCGGATGCAAATCCGCCCGGAAGATTGAGGCTCTTTTAGACAATTGTATTGATGTTCTGGTTTGGGGTAGTGGGTGTTTTTCGGACGACTACAGGTCGTCCCTACGAGCACGCGACCCGAGGTCGTGGGGGTTTTCGCTACGTGCGGCAAGGGCCTTTGGCCCAACGGCGCGTAGGGGCGAGCTTTGCTCGTCCGAAACCATAAAAATCATTGCTATCTTCAACTTTTCCGGGCGGATTTGCGTCCGCCCTTACAGGTGGGTGTTCCCCGAAAGACGATGTCAAGCCGCAACCTGTAGGGGTGGCGGGTGCGCCACCCGAGCGATAAAAATATGGTAGCGTTAAGGTTTCGGGCGGCGCGCCCGCCGCCCCTACATGCGGACGACAGCCGCTACCCAAAGAAAAAGGAGCACACATGAAACGCCTATTTACTGTGATTATCGCACTTGCGTGTTTTGCCATGCTGGCCCTGCCCGCCGCCGCGCAAGAAAACGAACCACCCACATGGCAAGCGCTCTATTGGCAGGCTTACTGGTCGGCAATGGAGGATTTGCACGCGCAAGGCTATGAAATAAGCCTGTTGCTGTGGGACATGAACAACGACGGCGTGTTAGACCTAGATGTCCGCGTGATTAACCCTTCGCGTGCCAGCATCGGTATCGGCTTGATTGCAACCATCATCAATGGCGAACTGCGATACACTACCGAGTTGGATATCGGCACATTGCATTTGTTTTACGACAGACAAACCAGTGCGCTGCGGTTAATCAGCGCGTTAAGGGGTGAATTTTCGCCCCGCGGTCGCTCTGAACTGCTGGTCAACTGGGACACGATGACCATCGAAAGCCATGTGTTTTATCGTTCAATCCCCTTTGAGGAATACTATCTCGTCAACCGTCGAGTGCTCCGCGATGAACTTAACCGCGTCATTTATGGCAGGCGAGGGATTATGGGCGACCGCTGGTGGGACGCAAACGCCGATGATTCACGTCACCGTCACCGCCGCCTTGATTTGATCGCGCCTGCCACTGCCATCATAGTAGATGCAATGCGCGACGTGCAAGGCGAAACCTATGACGACATCCGCGAAAGCTTCTTCGCCGCACTGGCCGAGATTCGCCCCGACGGCACGCTATACGTGCAGCCCATCGAGGGGCTATACCCCGCCGAAACCTTCATGGAAATCCGCGTGCCCTTCAATCCGCTGCGCCCACTGCAGATAGTGCTTGAGCAGAGCCTGTGGATTAGCCCCACCACGGTGTGGGTCGTTGTGATTGTTTTGTTTGTTCTATGCGCCTGGGCGGTTTGGTGCCTCAATGATCGGAGAAAACAACGCCGCGCCAAAAGGAAGGAAAGCACATGAAACACGTGACCTACGCCATTTTGCCAATCGCCGCCGCCCACCGCGCAGTTGTGGACACCCACATCGCCGAACACTGGGGAGGACCATTCATGGTGTCACGCGGCGTGCTGCACGACACGCGCAGTCAACCCGGCTTTGTTGCGGTGAGCGATGATGAGATTCTCGGCTATGCGCTGTATGACTTGGCAAGCGATGGCTGCGGAATCACAGTGTTGCAAAGCCTGCGCCCCAATCAGGGTGTCGGTCGCGCGCTCATCAACGCTGTGGTGCGAGCCGCGCAGGACGCAACCTGCAAGCGCGTTTGGCTCGTCACCACCAACGACAACACGCACGCCATTCGGTTTTATCAACGCGCGGGTTTCGCGCTGCGGGCAGTGCACATCAACGCCATGGAGCAAGCTCAAACCGCAAATCCCACTGCTGGGCGAGGATGACATCCCCATTGCACACGAGTTCGAGTTTGAAATCACGCTTGCATAGCATAGTGCAACCTGTAGGGGTGGCGGGTGCGCCACCCGGGCGATAAAAACAGGCTATTTTAGACTTTTGTATTGAGATTAGGCATTTCGGACGAGCAAAGCTCGCCCCTACGCGCCGTTGGGCCAAAGGCCCTTGCAGCAGCGCGTAGCGAACCCCTCCACGACCTCGGGTCGCATGCTCGTAGGGACGACCTGTGGTCGTCCGAAAAACACCAACCACCCCAAACCAGAACATCAATACAATTGTTTAAAACAGCCTAAAAATATGGTAGCATTAAGGTTCCGGGCGGCGCGCCCGCCGCCCCTACATGCGGACGATAGCCGATACCCTCGACCCGCTCAACATTGCCACGCGTTATCCAAAACGCAAAACCGAGCTTGCCGCGATGTTGACCCACGAAGCTTGCGCCACAATACTTGCTGAAACGGAGGGACTGTTATGCTGGATAAAGAAACTGTGTTAGCGTTATCACACCGCTATGCGCATGAAGTGCAGCGCATGCTTAGCCCGCAAGCCATTGTGCTGTTTGGTTCGTATGCCAACGATACCGCCCATGCCTATAGCGACATCGACATCGCTATTATTCTCAACGATTTCAGGGGCAATTATCTGGAGACCTCGAAACAACTGTATAAACTGCGTCGCAACATCAGCGCGGACATCGAACCACATTTGCTCGATGCTGCGGATGACAAAAGCGGCTTTGTCCGCCACGTGTTTAACACCGGGCAAGTGATCTATCAAGCATAAAAGGAGCACACATGAAACGCCAAGACTACATCACCTGGGACGAATACTTCATGGGTCTCGCGTTGCTGTCGGCGCGCCGCAGCAAAGACCCGAACACGCAGGTGGGCGCGTGCATCGTTAACCCAAACAACCGCATCATGTCCATTGGCTACAACGGCCTGCCCGCCGGTTGCAGCGACGACGACTTCCCTTGGGACAGCGACAAGTACGCCTACGTTGCCCATGCGGAGCTCAACGCCATCCTCAACAACGCCGGGCGCGACCTGCGCGACTGCAAGATCTACGTCGCCTTGTTCCCCTGCAACGAGTGCGCCAAAGCCATCATCCAAAGCGGTATCCGCGAGGTGTTGTATCTGAGCGACAAGTACGCCGACAAACCGCAGTTCATCGCCAGCCGCCGCATGTTTGATGCCGCAGGCGTGCAGCTCACCCAGCTTGATCTCGGCAGCAAAGCCATCACGATAAGTTTTGACGCGAAACTTGTTTAAAAACGCAGAACACAAAATGTGAACTTGTTATTTAATGTAAGAGATGGGGTGAAATATGTCTGCAACAGAAACTAAAGAACAAATGCAACCAACAATAAGCGTTGGAAGAGCAGCTCTTCCCGTGCCTTAGATTATTCAACCAATTCTTTGGTTCTTCTTTACAGTTCTTTTCTCGGGCATACCCTTCATTATAAAGTTGCTTAGTGCAGGAGATGACGATTACGTGAGCGAAATCATGTTTGCAGTAATTGTAATTTCAGCAGAAACTCTGCGTATAATGTTTGTAATGCTTTTAGGGCGACAGAAAGAACTCAATGCTGGCGAAATGATTCTTATTACATTTTTATTCTCGTTGTCTGTTGGTTGTATTGTGGTTGCAGGTTTGTTTTATGGAGGAGTACTGCTGCAAAATTTACCTAGTGCAATCGTGCTTACAATCGCTAGCGTTTTTTGCGGCATCATGATGCACGGCGTTTCTTATGAAAGGAGAAAACACAATGGAAATTAGTGTTGTTGTAACTATAATAAGCTTGTTAACAAGCTTGGCAGGTATTCTTTTTGCACTTATAGCAGGGATGCGTCATTATAGCAAAATGAAGAAAATTGACCCGGAGACGTCTATACCCCCCCCCCC
>WQRM01000081.1 GCA_009786735.1 Oscillospiraceae bacterium
GCACCCCCAGTCGCCGCGCCAACGGTGTGCGATGTGCCGGTTTCGCTCGCGGCGACAGCCCCCGCGCCCGCGCGAGGGCCGCTCAGGAAACGGCATGATCTGATTTCATCAAGCCGCGGGTAAATCCGCCCGAAGTGTAATAATACACAGCCTGTCCGCGCCGCACTACAGGTGGAAATTTCTGCAGCGTTGCAAAAAACCAGCACATGTTGTGCATTTGTTCGAGCTTATCCCCCATAATTAGTATGTTTTTCCGAAAAAAATTGCAAAAACCTCTTTCCTTTGCGCCGCAGATGTGCTATAATAGATAGAGTTATAGCATGCACAAGAAGAGGGGTTTTGTTTTGTATGCACGAGCATGAATGCATTGCCGGGCGCAACGCGGTGGCCGAAACGCTCAAAAGCGGCCGCCCGTGCGACGCATTGTTCGTGGCGCAGGGCGAAACCAAGGGCTTGGGCGAGATTATCGCGTTGGCCAAAGCGCAAGGTCTTGCGGTGAAAGACGTGCGGCGCGAAAAACTCGCGCAGCTGTGCGGCAATGCGCAACACCAAGGCGTGGTGCTGACGCTTGCGGTGCAGGCCTATGCTGATGTGGACGACTTGTTCGCCCGCGCAGCCGAGAAAAATCAGCCGCCATTCCTGGTGGTGTGCGACGAAATTGAAGACCCCCACAACCTCGGCGCGATCATTCGCACGGCGGAGGCTGCGGGGGCGCACGGCGTGATTGTGCCCAAGCGCCGCAGTGCACCGCTGGGTCAAGTGGTGGCGCGGGCATCCGCTGGGGCAATTGCACACCTGCCGGTGGCACGTGTGGCGAACATCCCGCAAACGCTTGAGGAACTCAAGGCGCGCGGCGTGTGGGTCTATGGCGCGGACATGCAGGGCGAGTGCTACACCCAGGCGAAGCTCGACGGCGCGATTGCGCTGGTGATTGGCTCGGAGGGGCGCGGGCTTGGGCGGCTGGTGAAAGAACGCTGCGATGCGCTGCTGAGCCTGCCGATGCAGGGGAAGATTGATTCGCTCAATGCGTCGGTGGCGGCGGGGATAGTATTATATGAAATCATGAGGTGGAGGTTGAGATAGATGCACGAAAATCAAAACTTGCCGCCGAACTTGCGGGCTCGCATGGATGAAACGGCGCAGCAAGCGCAAACGGTTCAGCGCCGCTGGAACTTGGACGATTTTGACTCGCTGCTGGGTGATTTGGGCATTGAAGCGCCCGCCAAACCAGCGGTGAACGCTACGCCGCAACCGGCCGAGCCGCCACGCGCCGAGCCGGTGATTGCACCTGCGCCTGTGGTTGCGCCTGTGCCGGTGGTTGAACCCGAACCGGTTGCCGAGCCAGAACCAGTGCCTGCGCCGCAAGAAGTTGCAGCGCCCGCGCCTACGCCTGCGCTGGAGTTCACCACGTTGCTGGATTATCCGCGTGATGAATTTGGCACGGTGGAGATTCGACCGGAAGAAATTATGACGGGTGCGCAAACACCGCAAGAGCCTGTGCGGCAAGAATCCGTGGCGGTTGAAGCGCCGGCGCAGGAGATTAGTCCGCAAGAAATTGTGCCCATTGGCGCACAAGAGATGTTTGAGGCCATGGAGGGCTTTCGGCTGAATTTGCCGCCGAAGGGCACGCGCGAAGCCTATACCCGGGTGCTTGAGCCGGTGGAAAAACACGGCGTACTGGTGCAACGCGATGGTCTGCAGGCCACGCAGGACCTCACGCCCGTGCCGCGCTTGCTGCCAGCCACCGAGCTGCTGCAGCGCCAACGCGTGACCGTGATTGAAGAGCCGGTGGACGAGGATATCCCCGAGGGGCAGCAGCGGTTGCCGAACTTTGCGCCCGAGCCGCCGCGCCAGTTTGCGCAAGACGAAGCCGACGAGCAATTGGCGCAAAACCGGCAGGTGCTGACCAACCAGTTCAAGATGAGACCGCTGCCGAAGCGAAGCAAAACCGCGCAGCTGCCGAAAATCCCGCAAGATTTGCTGACGACCGAGCCGGAAAAACCGCAGCACGATGTGGGCACGCCGCGGTATGAATACAAAAGCGCTTACATGCGCAATGATGTGTTTTCTGCCTTGCTGCGCACGCGCGCCAAACGCACCACCGCGATGCTTGCGATGATCGTTGCCGCGCTGCTGGGGATTTTGCTGCAAGTGGGTGGGCTGTGGTTGGGCACGGACACCCCGCAATATCTTGGACCGATGGCGTTTTTCTTTGTGATGGCGCTTGGTGTGTGCGTCCCGGACTTGTGGCGCGGGTTGCTGGGGTTGATGAAAGCAAAACCGAATGCCGACACACTATTGCTGCTGGCTGCGCTGCTTTGCACCGCGCAAGTTGTGCTGCTGTTTTTGCCCGGCGAAGAGGGCATGCTGCGCGGCAGCCACATGGTGCCGTTGTTCCTGGTGGGGGCGGCAGGGCATGCGATGGCTAAGTTCGTGCAGGCACGGCAACGCTGCGACAACTTCCGCTTTTGCACGTTCACGGCGGCAAAGCACCTGCATGCGGTGCACCTAGACGGCAAGGGCGCCACCCCCGAGCGCGCCGCCAAACAAAACCTTAGCGGTGGCAAAACCGCGCTTTCGCTTTCCACGGACATGCCCGAGGAGTTTGTGGCGCAGTCGCACCGCGAAACCGCCATCGACAAGCTCTGCCGCTGGTATGCGCCGTTTGCGCTGGGGCTTGCGGCGGTGTTGGGCATTGTGGTGGCGGTGCAAAACGGCGAGTTCTCGCTTGAAAGCGCAAGCTTGGGTATGGCTGCGGCCGCGGCTGCGATGAGCCTGTGTTTGCCGGGATTTGCGTTGCTGGCGCAAGCCACCGCCTGGCGCGCGAGCACGAAAACGACATCCAACCATGGCGCGGTGGTGCTGAACACGCAGGCCGCGCAAGATGCCGCCAAAACCGCAACGGCGGTGCTGAGCAGCGGCAGCATGTTTGTGACGGCGCAAAGCCGCATCCACGGCATGCAGAGCCTGAACCAAATGCGCGAAGACGACCTGATGCTGTATACCGTGGGCATTGCGATGAAGGCGGGCGGTCCGCTGCGGGCAGTGTTTGAAGGCGTGATTGACGGCGACAGCTCTGTGCTGCCGGAAATCCGCAGCTTGACCTATGAAGACCGCATGGGCTTCAGCTGCCGCATCCACAACCAGCCGGTGTTTTTTGGCAACCGCAAGCTGCTGGAGAACCACGGCGTGCAAGTGCCCGTGACTGAACTTGAGGAAAAACAACGCGAGCGCGATGGTCGCCGCGTGATTTATCTGGCGGTGGAAAAGCAGGCCGTGGCCTACTTCGTCATTAGCTACACGCCCGACGAAAAGCTCGAAGCGCCGCTGCAACAGCTGGAAGAAGCCGACGTGGAAATCCTGCTGTGCAACAGCGACCCATGCATCACCAGCGAAGAGCTTGAGGCTCGCTTTGGCTTGCAGCCGGGCGCGATTGCCGTGCTGCGCAACAACTTCGCCGCGCCATACCGCAAGGTCATGCGCGGCAAAGCACCCGCTGGGCACAGCGGAATCTACCATGCGGGCGGCACGCGAGCCTTCTTGCGCACCATTGCGGCGTGCATGGATCTGGTGAAGAGCAGCAAACGCTTGCGCGTGCTGTTGCTGTTGAGCGCGCTTGCCGCCAATGTGCTGCTGGCCGTGATCGCTCTGGCAGGGCAGCTCGACGGCGTGTTCAACCCGCTGATTCTGGTGGCGTTCAGCCTGGTGTGGGCGGTGGTGATGCACGCCGGGGTGAAGGTTTAGCGCCTTTGCTTCGGAAAAACGTCAAAAAACACTTGACAAACGTCGAATTTTGTGGTATAATCTTCCTGTTCTTCATGTCATACCAAAGAACAATTAGGTTGTTACAATAAGGTAACACACCGCAAAGCTCTGACCCCTTATTGTAAAATAAGGGGTCATCTATGTTTTTAGGAGGGTCACCATGAGATACGGCATTGGGCTGGACATTGGCATCACCTCGGTGGGCTGGGCAATTGTGCTGCTGGACGAAGACGAGCAGCCTTGGCGCATCTTCAACTTGGGCGTGCGCATCTTCGACGCGCCCGAGCAGCCCAAGACCGGGCAATCCTTGGCTGCGCCACGCCGCGAAGCCCGCAGCGCCCGCCGCCGGTTGCGCCGCCGCAAACACCGCAAGCAGCGCATCCGCAGTGTGATGCTGCAACACGAGCTGCTGGATGCCGACGCGCTGGAGTCGCTCTACGATGTGCCGGTGGGGGATGTTTACGCGTTGCGTGCGGCTGCGCTGGACAAGCCTGTGCGCCGCGAAGAGTTCGCGCGGGTGCTCATTCATTTGGCGCAGCGGCGGGGGTTTAAGTCGAACCGAAAAGCCGAAAGCGGCAGCAAAGAAGACGGCAAAATGCTGGGCTTTGTGCAAGAAAATGCGCAGCGCATGCGCGAAAAAGGCTACCGCACGGTGGGCGAGATGCTGCACTGCGACGAGGACTTTGCCGCCGAAAAGCGCAACAAGTCCGTGGACTATAAAAACACCGTGACGCGGGACATGATTGCGCACGAAGCCGAGCTGCTGTTCACCCGCCAGCGCGAGTTGGGCAACACATGGGCAAGCGAGAACCTGCAAGCGCAATATCTGGCGGTGCTGCTGGCGCAGCGGTCGTTTGACGAAGGTCCGGGCGGAGACAGCCCATATGGCGGCAACCAGATTGAAAAAATGGTGGGTGTTTGCACGTTTGAAGCGCCGGAACCGCGTGCCGCGAAGGCAACGTATGCGTTTGAGATGTTCGACTTGCTGCAAAAAATCAACCATATTCGGCTTGACCTTGGCGGGAAAACAAGGGCGCTGTTCGCCGAAGAACGGCAGACGATCATCGAAAAGGCGCATGCTTCGCCGTCGAAGATGACGGCGGATTCGCTGCGCAAGCTGCTGAAACTGCCGGAGGATGCGAAGCTCAACGTCAGGGACTACACGCCGCTGAAGGCCTACCACGAGATGCGCAAGGCGCTCAAGGGTGTTGTGGACATCAAGTATATCGACATCGAAACGCGCAACGAAATCGGCAGGATTTTTACGCTTCACAAAAACGACGAGAAAATCAGGGCGGCGCTTGCGGCAACAAGCCTTGGCGCGGACGAAATCAACGCGCTGGTGGACAAGCTGAAAAGCTTCAGCAAGTTCGGGCATTTGTCTGTGAAGGCGCTGAACGAGATTGTTCCGCAGTTGCATGAGGGCTTGACCTATGACAAAGCATGCGAAACGGCGGGCTATGATTTCCAAGTTCGTGGTGGCGAGAAGTCGCGGCTGATTTCACTGCAACATTTGGCCGGCGAAACAGAGCACACCATCACCAGCCCTGTGGGGCGGCGTGCGCTGAGCCAAAGCGCGAAGGTGCTCAACGCGATCATCCGCCACATGGGCGAGAGCCCGAGCTACATCAAAGTTGAGCTTGCGCGGGAGCTCGCCAAGCCATTTGACGAGCGTCGAAAAATCACCAAACGCATGGAAGATAATCAAGCGCAAAATGAACGCATCATGGAGGATATTCGCCAAACGGATAGCATTGACCCAAGCGGGCAGGACTTGGTGAAGCTCAAGCTATATCAGCAACAGGGAGGGCTGTGCTTGTATAGCGGCAGACAGCTTGACCGCCGCGAGCTTTTCAAGTCCGGCTATGCCGAAGTTGACCATATCATCCCCTACAGCCTGTGCTTTGACGATAGCTACAACAACAAAGTGCTGGTGCACACGGGCGAAAACCGCCAAAAAGGCAACCGCTTGCCGCTGGAATATTTAAGCGGCACGGCGGCGGACAGATTCCGTGTGCTGGTGAACAACAGCAAGCTGCCGCATCGCAAAAAGCAAAACCTGCTCAAAGAAGAGTTCACCGACGAAGACCGCCTGAAAAAAGAACGCCATTTGCATGACACAAAGAGCATCGCAAGCTTTTTTCACAACTACTTGCTGCACTGTTTGGCGTTCGCGCCCAGCACGATTGAGCGCAAAAAACGAGTGCACGCGGTGAACGGCGCAGTCACGAGCATCATGCGCAAGCGCTGGGGCTTGACGAAATTTCGCGAGGACGGCGACCTGCACCACGCCCTTGATGCCGCCGTGGTCGCCTGCGTGACCGACGGCATGATCCGCAACATCACACGCTACGCCGAGCGGCAAGAGAATTACATTGTGGACAAACGAACCGGCGAAGCCAAGGAGAGATTCCCGCAGCCGTGGACGAACTTCCGCGACGAATTGCAGGCGCGCTTGAACGATAATCCGCAACGCGCACTGCAGCGGCTGGGCACTTACACCGATGCCGAACTGGCGCAGGTGCGACCGGTGTTTGTGTCGCGCATGCCGCGGCGCAAGGTGACGGGTGCGGCGCACAAGGAGACCATCAAAAGCCGCCCCGTGTCCCTGCCTACGGAAGAGCGCGAGGTGGTGCTGAAGAAAGTGGCGCTCACGGATCTCAAGCTGGGCAAGGACGGTGAAATCGCGGATTACTACAATTTCAAGAGCGATTTGCCGCTATACAATGCGCTCAAGGTGAGGTTGAATGAGTTCGGCGGTGACGCGAAAAAAGCCTTCGCTGAGCCGTTTCGCAAGCCCAAGAGCGACGGCACGCCCGGTCCGTTGGTGAAGAAGGTGAAGGTGACGGAGCCATTCACCGTGAACACCGAGGTGCACAAGGGCGCAGGTCGCGCTGACAACGGCACGATGCTGCGCGTGGATGTGTTCCACGTGGCGGGCGAGGGGTACTACCTCGTGCCGATTTATGTGGCGGACACCATCAAGCCGAGGCTGCCGAACCGAGCAACTGTAGCCCATAAGCCGCATGACGAATGGAAGAAAATGAAAGATGACGACTTCCTGTTTTCGCTATATCCAAATGATCTCGTTCGCATTGAGGGCAAAAAATCTGTAGGAATGAAACGAGTGCGCAAAGAAAGCAAGCGTCTGGCAGAAAAAGTGGAGTTTAACGATGGGGTGTTCGCATATTATCAAGGCACGGATATCGCAAATGCTCAAATCAAGATAATTACGCATGACAATACTTACGTTCAAGGTAGCCTTGGCGTGAAAACTCTCGTGTCGCTTGAAAAATATAGCGTTGACCTGCTCGGAAACGCCACCCGCGTAGGGCGCGAAACGCGCCTGGACTTTAAAAAACCAAGGAAACACAAAAAATAAGGCTCTTTTAGACAATTGTATTGATGTTTTTTTGTTTCGGGCGGCGCGCCCGCCGCCCCTACAGGTAGATATCTCCTGCAAGGCTATGTCAAGCCGCAACATGTAGGGGTGGCGGGCGCGCCACC
>WQRM01000082.1 GCA_009786735.1 Oscillospiraceae bacterium
GTGCCCGCCGAGCTTTCAAGCCGAGCGAGCCGCCTATTTAGCCACGCACCAATTCAGCGAAGACGTTTTCGTGCACGCCGATTTGAGCAACGACAACGTTCTCATCACACCGAACAAAGACATCTGCGTCATCGACTTTGCTGACGCGCAGCTCGCCCCGCGCAGTTACGACACCGCACTGATTGTGTGCGAGGTGTTCCAGTTCGACCACGCGTATTTACGCGGTTTTTTCGGCACATGGAATACCGAAGAACTCACGGAAATTTGCCTGGAAGGCGTGCTCATTCATCAGTTTGGCGGCAGCTTTGCGCGTGAGTATTTCGTGACACCAGAAGAACTCGCTAGTGTCGCTCAACTAAGAAACGAGATTAGAAAGAGATTAACATGAACGTACTCGTCATCAACGCAGGCAGCTCGTCGCTGAAATACCAGCTGCTGAACATGGAAACCGAAGAAATGCTGGCCAAAGGCGGTGTGGAGCGCGTGGAGGATTATCTGCAAGCGCTTGATCAAGTGCGCCAAGAAGTGAACGCGCCTGTGCATGCCGTGGGGCATCGCGTGGTGCACGGCGGCGAAAGCCTCAAAGAAAGCGTGGTCATCACCGCCGATGTGCTTGAGGAAATTGAGCGCTGCAGCGAGTTCGCGCCGCTGCACAACCCGGTGAACATCGCCTGCATCCGCGCAGCCATGGAAATCTTCGGCGCGGACGTGCCCAACGTTGCCGTGTTCGACACCGCTTTCCACACCACCATGCCGCAACATGCCTACATGTTCGCCCTGCCCTACGAATACTACGAGAAATACGGCATTCGCCGCTACGGCTTCCACGGCACATCGCACAAGTTTGTCAGCCAGCGCTGCGCCAAGCTCATGGACAAGCCCGCCGAACAACTCAAGCTCATCACCTGCCACCTCGGCCAAGGCTGCTCCATCACCGCTATCCATGGCGGGAAAGTCATCGACACCAGCATGGGCTTCACCCCCTTGGATGGCTTCATGATGGGCACGCGCAGCGGCGGCGTTGACCCTTCCGCTGTGCTTTATCTGATGGAACGCGAAGGCTGGACTCCCGCCCAAACCAGTGATGTGCTCAACAAGCAGTCCGGCGCGCTGGGCATCAGCGGCGTGAGCAACGACGAACGTGACATCAAAGTTGCCGCCGAGCAAGGCAACGTGCGCGCCCAGCTTTCCCGCGAGATGCTGCGCTACCAAATCCGCAAGTTCATCGGTGCATATGCCGCAGCGCTCAACGGCGTAGATGCCATTGTGTTCACCGGCGGCATCGGCGAAAACAACTGGGACACCCGCCAGTTCATCTGCGAAGGTCTCACCTACCTCGGTCTGAACATAGACACCGACATCAACGCCGTGCGTGTGCGCGAAGGTCAGCTGCGCATCAGCACAGACGACTCGCGCGTAGCAGCGTGGGTCATCCCAACCAACGAGGAGCTGCTCATCGCCCGCGAGACCGCGCAGCTGGTTTGATGCGCGAAGTGCGCTCGCCGCGCAGGCCTTCTTTTTCTTGAAAGAAAAAGAACTTTAGATTAATGAACCCCAACTCTCTGCGCGGCAGGAAGTTGGGGTTTGTTTTATCATAGTCGTCCAGCGCGAAGAGACTAAAGTTTTTTGGTTCTTTTTTTCAAAAAAGAACGTCTGCGTGGCGAGTGCGGCGAGCGCAAGCGGCGGTTTGCCAGGATGCCCATCACCTTTTCAAGCTCCAGCACCACGGTGGGAATCAGCGCCAGAGCAATCACCGCCCACCATTGCCTGCCCGTGAGCGCCATTGTGCCAAACACCGCATGCAGCGGCGGCAACGTGACCACCAGCACTTGCAAACCAATACACAGCACATTGGCGAAGTTCATGCGGCGGTTGCTGAACGGACCGATGGCCAGCAGCGGTCGCGGCGAGCGCATGCTGTTGGCGTGCAGCACCTCCACAAAGCTCAACACCGTGAACGCCATGGTGCGCCCGAGCACCACATCATCTCCACATGTGCCGAAGATGCGCCGCCCCAGCATGAACGCCAGCAGCGTCACCGCCCCCATGAGAATACCCTCCATGGCCATGTGTGTTGCCATGGTTTTGTCGAAAAAACTTTGCTCAATGGACTTGGGCGGCTGCTTCATCACGTGCGGGTCGGCGTCTTCAAGCCCTAGCGCAATTGCCGGCGCGGAGTCCGTGACAACATTCACCCACAGCAGCTGGATGGGCAGCAGCGGCGTGGGCTGGCGCATGAGCGATGCCGCAAACACGGCAACGATCTCGCCGATGTTTGAGCTGATGAGAAAGTGCACGGCTTTCTTGATGTTGTCGTAAATCCCCCGTCCGGCCTGCACGGCGTGCACGATGGTGGCGAAGTTGTCGTCGGTGAGAATCATGTCCGCCGCGCCTTTGGCAACTTCCGTGCCGGTTTTGCCCATCGCACAGCCGATGTCCGCCGCTTTGAGCGCCGGTGCGTCGTTCACGCCGTCGCCGGTCATGGCGACCACATGCCCTTGCGCGCGCAGCGCCTTGACAATACGCATCTTGTGCTCGGGCGTGACACGCGCGAACACGCGGCAGTTGCGCAACCGCTGGTCGAGCTCGCCGTCATTGAGGCGGTCTAATTCAGCGCCTGTTATGGCAAAGCCATCTGCCCCCACGATGCCTAGCTCCCGCGCGATGGCAACAGCCGTTGCCGCATGGTCACCGGTAATCATGATGGGGATGATGCCCGCCGTTTGGCAGACCTTCACGGCGTGTTTGGCTTCGCGGCGCGGCGGGTCATGCAAACCCAGCAAGCCCACAAAAGTCAGCTCATCTTCCGTGGCGTGTTGCGTGCTTGCCACCGGCTTTTGCGCCACGGCAATCACCCGCAGGGCGCGCCCTGCCATGTCCTCCACCTGCTTGGTGATGCGCGCGCGCTCGTGCTCATTGAGTTTGCAGCGCGGCAACAACACATCCGGTGCGCCTTTGGTGATCATCTGCAGACCCTGCGGCGTGCGGCAAACCACACTCATGCGTTTGCGTGTGCTGTCGAAGGGCAGCTCCAGCAAGCGTGTGTGGCTCGCCCGCTCCTTCATCACGGGAATGCGCCGCAGGGTAGCGGCTTCCACGATGGCGGTTTCAGTTGGGTCACCGGTGAAGGCTTGCCCCCTGCGCCGTGTGGTAGCCTGCGCATTGCAGCACAACGACGCCAGCCGCAGCATCTCCTTGGCGGGCACACTGCCGGGGATGAGGTCGCCACTCAAGTCGCACTGGTGTGTGACGGTCATCTTGTTTTGGGTGAGCGTGCCGGTTTTGTCGCTGCAAATCACGCTGGCGCAGCCCAAGGTTTCAACTGCTGGCAGGCGGCGGACGATTGCGTTTTTGCGCGCCATGCGCTGCACGCCGATGCTCAGCACCACCGTGACCATCGCGGGCAGCCCCTCGGGAATCGCCGCCACGGCAAGCGAGATTGCCAGCATGAAGCTTTCGAGCGCAGGCACATGCTGCAAAAATCCCAGCAGAAAAATCACCACGCTGATGATCATCGCGCCAACGCCCAGCTGTCGGCCGACTTTCTCCAGCCGTTGTTGCAGCGGCGTGGGCGGCGCTTTTTCGTCGCTCAACATGCGCGCGATTTTGCCCACTTCGCTGGCGGCTCCGGTTGCCGTGACCACCGCTTTGCCGTGCCCGGTGAGCACCATGGTGGAGCTCAACAGCGTGTTGCGGCGGTCGCCGAGTGGAGTAGCTTGCGCAAGGATAATGTCCGCCAGCTTGCGGCAAGGCAGGCTCTCGCCGGTCAGCGCGCTTTCCTGCGTAGACAGCTCCACCGCTTCAATCAAGCGCGCATCTGCGGGGATGAAGTCCCCCGCTGCCAACAGCAGAATATCGCCGCGCACCAGTTGCTCCACCGGCACACGCATGGTTTTGCCGCCGCGCAGCACGTGTGCGGTGGGCGCAGTCATCTTGCGCAAGGCCTCAAGGGACTTCTCCGCGCGACCCTCTTGTATCACGCCGATGAGCGCGTTGATCATCACAATGCCGGTGATGATGACCGAATCCAGGTAGTCGCCGCTGCCATGGATGAGCGACGACACCGCGGAAATCCCCGCCGCAGCCAGCAGGGTGATGACCATGAAGTCCTTGAACTGCGCCAAGAATCGCAACAGCCAACGCCCGCGTTTGTGTGTGCTGAGCGTGTTGAGCCCATCTTGCGCCAAGCGGCGGCGCACTTCGTCGGGACGCAAGCCCTCGGCGGCGTTGCTGCCCAGCTTGCGCAAGGCTTCGGTTGGTGATAACCAATGCATCGTTTATTCTATCCTTTCTCGTAACGTGGGCAGCGGCGGCTGTGCGGGCAAGTGCCGCAAGCAGCTGATGCGAAAATACCGCCCGGCTTCGTTGGCGGCGTAGCTCACGCGGTAGCCATAGCGTTCAATCCACTGCACACCCAGCACCGGCAGCACGCCCACCTGCAGCTCCTGCAGCAACCGCTCGGCGCGGTCTGCTTCCACTTGCGCAAACGCCCGAAGAAGCTGCAGCGAAGCGACGGTAAAATCGCGGTGCGTCATGTCGGGCAAGCCGGTAAGCGCAACGGTGTGCACACGCCCATTCGGCAGCACATGCACCGCAATCAGCTCGCTTTTGCCCACAAACGCTTGGTATACCCGCTCGCCCGCGTTGCTGTCTTCCACGATGAAGTGCGTCAAGTCCAGGTGCGCGCGATCCTGCGCAGCGTCGTTGAAGCGCTCGGTGAACAAGCGCAAGTCCATGCCGTAGCCCGTGCCGCAGGCAAGCATGGGCACAAGCAAAAGCACGCACAATATTAAGCTCGCGCGTCGCACAAAGCGCATAATTTCTCCTTTGGCGTTATTGCGGGACAGGAAAACGCCCCCATGCTTGTATATGCATAGGGGGACAAAGTTATGAGAAAGCGCACACCGTTCGCGCTATAGCGTGCACGCTTTTGAAAAAAATCGCAAAATCTGTTGACAACAATGGACAAAGGGTGTACAATAGATATACCACAAAATTTTAGGAGGACTATTCACATGGCAAAAAGAATTTTGGCAACTGTGCTGGCACTGGTCATGGCGCTGGGCTTGTTCGCGGTGGTTGCCGCTGCAAACCCCAACAACGCTCCCCGCATCACGCAAGCTCCATCTGGCGTTCTCATCTTGGTTTCCGGCGATGAATACACGCTGCGCGCAAACGCTGTGATTCCCGCTGGCGGCGCACGCGGCACGCTGACCTACGAATGGCAAGTGGCACGACGCGGCTTGTTCGGCGAGGGCAGCTGGGAAACCATCGGCACCGGGCAAAACTTCGTGTTCACAGGGCGCAACAACACGAGCATCCCCAACTTGGTTGGCAGCGGCCCGACGTGGGGTGAAAACTTCCGCGTGTTGGTGACCAACACATTCACGCAAGGCGGCGTTCAACAAACCGCCAGCACAGCCAGCGAACCCTTCAACATCCAAGTATACTCATCGAGCACATTCCGCCAATGGTTCTCCCCGATGCGTCCCTACAGAGGCCGATTTTTAGACACGATGGGCTACTACGCCCTCAACAGCATTTTGAGCGGTCTCCCCGCCACTGTTTTCACGTGGTGGTCGGTGATCAATCGCAGAAGCGTCATCTCCGACAGAGCAGTTTAAGCTACACCAAACTCAACCCGTCCATCTGGGCGGGTTTTTCAATGCCCATGATGTGCAGCATCGTCGGCGCGATGTCACACAACCTGCGGTTGGGCTCCATCGCGTCGCTGTGCCCTCTCCACGTCACTTCATACGGCAGCCCCGCCACCAAGAATGGCACTTCGTTGGTGGTGTGCGCGGTGAAGGGCGAACCGTCGAGTTCCATCATTTGGTCGGCGTTGCCGTGGTCAGCCGTCAACAGCATGATGCCGCCCTTTGCCGCCAGAGCATCCCACACGCGCCCCACACAGGCGTCCACGGCTTCGGTCGCTGCCACCGCGGCGGCGAAATCACCCGTGTGCCCCACCATGTCGCAGTTGGCGAAGTTCACCACAATCACGTCATACTTATCCTGCGCAATGAGCGCCTCAAGTTTTTCGGTCACGATGTACGCACTCATCTCCGGCTGCATGTCGTAAGTCGGCACATCGGGCGAGTCAATCAGCACACGGTCTTCGCCGGGATACACCGTTTCCGTGCCGCCGTTGAGGAAGAACGTCACGTGCGCATACTTGGTGAACTCCGCAATGCGCAGCTGCGTGAGCCCTTGCTCGGCAATCACCTGCCCCAGCGGATAGTCAAGCGACTGCGGTGCATACGCCACCTGCACGTTGGGCATCGTCGCGTCATACTGCGTCATGCACACAAACGTGAGGTCAAGCATGTTCGCACGCGGGAAGCCGTCAAAGTCAGCATCCACGAACGCGCGGGTGAGCTGCCGTGCGCGGTCGGGACGGAAGTTGAAGAAAATCACGCTGTCACCATCCGCGATGGACTTTGCGTCAGCCGACACCGCGGGCAGCACGAACTCATCCGTCACGCCGCTGTCGTAGCTGGCTTGAATGTAGTCGCAGCCGCAGGTGAACTGCTCGCCCACACCATGCACCATGGCGTCGTAGATTTTTTGCACACGGTCGAACTTGCGCTCACGGTCCATGCCGTAATAACGCCCGGCGATGGTGGCAATCTTGCCCACGCCAAGATTCGCGTACAACGCCTTCACAAAGTCATGCCCCGAGGTCGGCGGCACGTCGCGACCGTCCAGCAGCGCATGCACGTAGACTTCCGTCAACCCTTGCTGCTTGGCGAGTTCCAGCAAGGCATACAAGTGCGTGTTGTGGCTGTGCACGCCGCCGTCACTGACCAAGCCGATCAGATGCAGCGCGGCGTTGTTTTGCTTGGCTTTTGCAATCGCATCCAGTAGCACAGGGTTGGCGAAGAAATCGCCGTCGTCAATGGCTTTGCTGATGCGCGTGAGCTCTTGATACACCACGCGACCAGCGCCGATGTTCGTGTGGCCGACCTCGCTGTTGCCCATTTGACCTTCGGGCAAACCAACGGCCATGCCGCTGGCTTGGATGGTGGTGTGCGGGTGCTGTGCGAACAGCTCGTCGAGCCGCGGGGTTTTCGCGGCGGTGATTGCGTTGGCGGACGTGCCTTCGGCGATGCCGTAGCCGTCCATGATGCACAGGCAGATGGGTTGTTTCATGTGATTACCTCTTTTCAAAATGTCAAACTATATCATACCGCAAAACGCTGCGTTTG
>WQRM01000083.1 GCA_009786735.1 Oscillospiraceae bacterium
CACGGCACTTGGCGCATGCCGTGGGAGGTCATCTCCCCGGCGCTCATGGGCAATTTTACGCAAGTGGGCAACGCCGGTGGGCTGTTTGACCAAAGCATGCTCATCGCCGCGCAGCCCTTCACGTTGCAGGGCGAAACGGCCGGGTTTGTGTTGGCCGCGCAGCCGTTTAGCGCGGGTCTGTTCGAGTATCTTGGTGGGATTTTACGGCTGTTTTTGCTGTCTGCGCTGGTGATTAGCGTGCTGGTATTCGCAGCGGTGTTTCTCATCACACGCAGGCTAATCAAGCCGCTCAACGCCATGATTGCCGCCACCAAACGCTTCGCGCAGGGGGACTTCCGCCACCGCGTGACCTCGCCGGACAACGACGAACTGCGCCTGCTGGCCAACGCCTTCAACGCCATGGCGATCAATCTCGCTACACTTGAAGCCAGCCGCCGCAGCTTTGTGGCCAATGTGTCGCATGAGCTCAAAACCCCCATGACCAGCATCGGCGGATTCATCGACGGCATGCTCGATGGCACGATTCCGCCCGAAAGCCACGAGAAATATCTCGCGTTGGTCAGCGGCGAAGTGCGCAGGCTCAGCCGTTTGGTCACGGGCATGCTCAATCTGTCGCGCATTGAAGCCGGGCAGCTGCAAATGCAGCGCAGCACCTTCGACTTAAGCGAGCTGCTGTTCACCACGCTGCTTTCGTTTGAGAAGATGATCGCCGAAAAGCATCTGGAGCTCGGTGGCCTCGACGACCTGCAGCCGCTGACGATCATCGGCGACCAAGACTTGCTCACGCAGGTGTTCTACAACCTCATTGACAACGCCGTGAAGTTCACGCCGCCGGGCGGGGAAATCACCCTGCATCTGCAGCAAACGCCCACCAGCAACCGCATCACCCTGCGCAACACGGGCGGTGGATTGACGCCCAACGAGCTCGACCGCATCTTCGAGCGTTTCTACAAAGCCGACCAATCGCGCAGCTACGACACCCGCGGCGCGGGGCTGGGGCTCTACCTCGTGCAGACCATCGTGCGCATGCACGGCGGTGACATCACCGTGGATAGCGACCACAAAAGCTGGGTGGAGTTCGCCGTGGAGCTGCCGCTAGACTAATGCTGAGAGGTGTGCCATGCGATTATTTCATGTGAGCGAAGAATCGAATATCGCGCAGTTTGTGCCGCGTATCCCTGTTCGCGATGACTTGGATAAGTCAAAAGGGCTGGTGTGGGCGATTAACGAAGCCTGCTTGCCGAATTTTTTCACGCCGCGCGAGTGCCCGCGCGTGACCTACCATGCGGCAGCGCACACCATTGCAGCGGATATGGCGCAGTTTTTCTCGTCCAACAGTCGCCATTGCCTTGCCATTGAGCAAGCTTGGCTCAAGCCAATGCTGAACACCACGCTGTATCTTTACGAGTTTGACCCCGCTGGCTTTGTGCTGCAAGATGCCTGCGCGGGCTACTATGTGAGCGAAAAGACCGAAGTTCCTATCAGAATAACGGCAATTGATGACTTGTTCGCGGCCTTGTTTGCGCGCAACGTTGAGGTTCGACTGGTGGATAATCTTTGGCCGCTGCGCGATGCCGTCGTGGCATCCACACTCAACTTTTCCATCTGCGTCATGCGCAACGCGCAACCACGAATCCAGCCCAATTAAAGGAGCAACCATGCAACAACCCCTCGCCGAGCGCCTGCGCCCACACACCCTTGACGACATGGTCGGCCAGCCCCACCTGCTGGACGAAGGCCGTGCCTTGCGGCGCATTGTGCAAAGCGGCACGCTGCCCAACTTGATCTTCTACGGCCCCAGCGGCGTGGGCAAAACCACCTTCGCCAACATCATCGCCAAGCAGACCGACCGCACGCTCGTCAGGCTCAACGGCACCACAGCGGCAACGGCGGACATCAAAGCCGCAGTGGCGCAGACGAACACGCTCATGGCACCAAACGGCGTGCTGCTCTACCTTGACGAAATCCAATACTTCACCAAAAAGCAGCAGCAAAGCCTGCTTGAGTGCATCGAGTCCGGCGCGGTCACGCTCATCGCCAGCACCACCGAAAACCCGTACTTTTACGTCTACGGCGCGATACTCAGCCGCTCCACCGTGTTCGAGTTCAAGTCCCTCACAGCGGAACAAATCGTGCCTGCAGTGCAACGTGCATTCGACTTTCTGCGCGACGAGCAAGACGATGATTTCACCGTGGAGGATGGCGTGCACGAACACATTGCCCGCGCCTGCGGCGGCGATGTGCGCAAGGCAATCAACGCAGCCGAGCTATGCTTTCTTTCGCGCGCAGATGGGCAAATCACACTGGAGCTTGCCCGCGAGCTATCGCAAAAATCCGCCATGCGCTATGACCGCGAGGGCGACGAGCACTACGACATTCTGTCGGCATACCAAAAGTCCATGCGCGGCAGCGACCCGGATGCAGCGCTGCATTATCTCGCGCGGCTGCTCGAAGCCGGCGACTTGCCCAGCGCGATGCGCCGTCTCATGGTCACCGCTTGCGAAGACGTGGGCTTGGCTTGGCCGCAGATTATCCCCATTGTGAAGGCCGCGGTGGATGCCGCGCAGATGATCGGGCTGCCGGAGGCGATGATTCCCCTGGCGAACGCCGTGGTGCTGGTGGCCACCGCGCCGAAGTCCAACACGGCGTATGCGGGCATCGGTGCGGCGATTGCGGATTTACGCGCGGGCAACAGCGGACCGATCCCCCGCCAGCTGCAGAACAAGCACTTCGACGGCGCAGATGCCGACGACCCCGGGCAGCACTACAAGTACGCGCACGACTACGCCGACCGCTGGGTGAAGCAGCAGTATCTGCCCGATGTGCTGCGCGACCGTGTGTATTACACCCCCGGTGACAACAAGCACGAGCAGGCCACCAAGGCATATTGGGAGAGGATTAAGCATGACAAAAGATGATATGCTGCGCATTGTGCAGGCGCAGTTGGCGCTTGATCTTAACTGCACGGTTGAGCAACTCAACGGTGAAAAAGACAGCCTTGTGTTCGTGCACGCGCGTGATAACCCCGGTCGCAGACCCTTCCCGCGTGGCGAGCAACACTTCGACATGCTGACCATGGGTCGTGCGATTGTGGTGAGTGCCACGCCGGATATTCTCGCCACGGTGCAGCCCGCGCTCGCTGGCAAAAGCCGCGATGAAGCGTTTTCCATGCCGTTTGTGTATGGTCATGCGTTGCTCTACCTGCCGGACTTAGATAAGCTCAAATTGCTTGACCCACCTACCGGATATACATATGAATTTGTAGAGCGAGATAAAATCCCGACACTGTGCCAACAGGAACTCTTCGAGCATTCCATTGGTAATTTTGGAGACCACCCGCGTCCTGATGTGCTGGTTCTGGTTGCAAAACAGGATGGTCAAATTGTGGGTATGGCCGGTTGCTGCGAAGACTGCGCAACCATGTGGCAAATCGGCATGGACGTGCTGCCCGATTTTCGCAGCCGAGGTTTGGCTGCATACTTGGTCAATGCGCTGATGCTCGAAATCTTGCGCCGCAACAAAGTGCCCTACTATTGCACATCCCCCGCTAACATTCCCTCGCAGCGTGTGGCACACCGCGCAGGGTTTGCACCGGCTTGGGTGTGTGCATACAGAGGACAGTTCTCGGGCTGCAGCGGCAAGTTTGATGGCATGACCGCACCGACAAATTAAAAGGAGAACCACCCCATGACCACCAAAGACAAAGCCACACAACTGCACCGAAAAGTCAACAGTTTCATCCTGTCCTGCGTGGACGAAGATGGCTACCCGCTGACCAAGGCGGTTGTGCCCGGCAAGCACCGCGACAGCTTGAGCGAGCTGTATTTCTGCACGAACACGTCGTCGAACTTCGTGGCTGCCATCAGCAGCAACCCCAAAGCCGCAGTGTATTTTTACCGCCAAACGCTGCGCTGGCAAGGTTGCACCCTCAAAGGCAACATGGAAATCGTGACCGACATGTCCGTCAAAGCAAAGTTTTGGCAAGGCAAATTCAAAGGCGCGTACGAGCAACAAGCCTACACCGACCCCGACTTCTGCGTGCTCAAGTTCACGCCAACCAGCGGCCGCTACTACGCCAACTACACCCTAGAAGATTTTGCGCTATAGATGGAGCATTCATGAAAGACGAAAATTTCCTCTCCGCAGGCGTCGCGCCCGGCGGGCTTTATTGCCGCGACGAAATCCGCACGCTGCTGTGCAACTTGGCAGCGCAGCTCACCATGCCCTTCACCGTCACGCAGGCCGAGGCCGTGTTCGTGGGCGAGGGGCTGGCGAACTACTTCGAGTTCCACGCCGCGCTGCACGAGCTCACCCAGCAAGGCAAGCTGCTGCTTGAATCCAAGCATGGGCAGCTGTGCCTTGTGCTGCCCGAAAGCCACCGCCAAGCAACGGCTACCCTTGCGCAGGAACTGCCCCGCCGCGTGCGTGACCGCGCCCTGCACGCCGCCGAGCAGCTGCAGCTGCACGCCACCCGCGAGGCCGACAACCGCATCTCCGTTTATCCCACCGACGGCGGCGGGTTTTACATCACCTTTCGACAAGGCGAAAGCGATGACATGCTGCTCAGCGTCACCGTTTATGCGCCCGATGCCGCCGAAGCCGAGCGGGTGCGCACGCGCTTTCTCAACAACCCGGGGCGGCTTTATGGCGCGGTGCTAAGTGCGTTGTAAAAAACACTTGCAATCCGCCACAAGATATAGTATAATAGATGTCAGTATTGATAGGGAGAGGATTACAACGATGAACGTGCTCAACAAGAAAACCGTCGAAGACATCGCCGTGGCCGGCAAAAAAGTGCTGGTGCGCTGCGATTTCAACGTGCCGCTAGAGGGCGGCGAAATCACCAGCGACCAACGCATCCGCGCCGCGCTGCCCACGATTACATACCTGCTGGAACAAGGCGCAGCGGTGATTTTATGCTCGCACTTGGGTCGCCCAAAAGGTCAAGTGATGGCAGAGTTTTCGCTTGCACCGGTGGCAAAACGCCTGGGCGAGCTGCTGTCTGCACCCGTGACGATGGCAACTGATGTGGTGGGCGAAAGCGCGAAAACCCTTGCCGCAAACCTCAACGCTGGTGAAGTGCTGCTGCTGGAAAACGTGCGCTTTGAAGCAGGCGAAACCAAAAACTGCCCCGAGCTTAGCAAGCAATTCGCCGCACTGGCGGAGGTGTTCGTCAACGACGCCTTTGGCTCGGCGCACCGGGCGCACAGCTCCACCACCGGCGTGGCAGATCACTTGCCTGCGGTGTGCGGCTACCTCATCCAAAAAGAGTTGGAGTACATCGGCGGCGCGCTGGGCAATCCCAAACGCCCGCTCGTGGCGATTTTGGGCGGCGCAAAAGTCAGCGACAAAATTGGCGTGATCGAAAACCTGCTCGATAAAGTTGACACCCTCATCGTCGGCGGCGGCATGGCCTACACTTTTTTGGCTGCCAAAGGCAACAAAGTTGGCATGTCGCTGCAAGAAAAAGATAAGTATGACTTGGCGCTTGCGCTCATGGATGCTGCCGGTGACAAGCTCAAATTGCCCATTGACCACGTGGTGACGCAACAATTCGGTCCAGACGGCTTCAACAAAGTGGTCTTACGCAACGAAATTGAAGAAGGCTGGGAAAGCCTAGATATCGGTCCGGCAACGCGCGAATGCTTCGCAAATGAGCTCAAAGGCGCAGGCACGGTCATCTGGAATGGTCCGATGGGCGTGGCGGAATGGGAAGCCTATGCGCATGGCACCATCGCCGTGGCAAACGCTATTGTGGATAGCGGCGCGCTTTCTATCATCGGTGGTGGTGACAGCGCAGCGGCCATCAAAAAGCTTGGCTACAGCGACAAAGTTAGCCACGTGAGCACCGGCGGCGGCGCGTCGCTTGAGTTCATGGAGGGCAAAGAACTGCCGGGCATTGCGAGCCTCAACGACAAGTAAACTACATAAAATCAGCGGGTGGATTTTCTTCCACCCGCTTTTGTTATTTCATCGTCACAATTGTCACTCCATGTTCGCCCTCACCGAACACGCCCAAGCGGTGGCTTTGCACGTGCTTGCAGTCTTTCAGGTATTTCTGCACCGCCGCACGTAGCGCGCCCGTGCCCTTGCCGTGCACCACGGTGAACTCCCGCAGGCTGGTGCGCAGCGCTTGGTCGATGAACCGCTCCAGCTCCTGCAGGCATTCGTCCACCATCAGCCCGCGCAGGTCAAGGCGCGTGCTATCCACCGCAGCAAGCTCGCGGTCGCCGGTGCGGCGGGCTTTCTTGCTGTCATCGCGTGAACCAGCCTTCAAGCCCATGCTTTGGAGCTTCGCGCGCGCGGCATCGAGGTCAAGCTCTTCGTTTGTCGTGTCGCTGAGCTCATCCAAGCCCTGGTTGAGCACGCGCTTGGCCTGCCGTGCGGTTTCGGCGGCGTTTTGAGCGTCAGCTTGCTTCTTGAGGTTG
Organism: Oscillospiraceae bacterium; assembly: GCA_009786735.1. Lineage (GTDB taxonomy): Bacteria > Bacillota > Clostridia > Oscillospirales > Acutalibacteraceae > WRMQ01. The sequence goes on from WQRM01000083.1 coordinate 6,429, forward strand.
TCCAGCTCGCCCACCAGCGCATAGGCCTCACGCCGCGCTTTGTCGGCGATTTTCTGCGCCGCAGCACGTGCATCGTCCAAGATTTTCTGCTGCTTGGCATCGCTTTCTGCCTGCGTTTTTTCGGCTTGCGCGAGTGCTTGCTCGGCGGCAAGCTTCGCAGTTTCCGCCTCTTGCAGGGCTTGGTCGGCTTGGGATTGCCGCGCTTGCAGCTGTGCAATCACGTCTTCAAATTCGGCGTCTTCGCGGTTCACCAGGCGTTGCGCCCGCGCAATAATCTCGCCCGGCAGCCCCAAGCTTTCGCTGATGGCAAAGGCGTTGCTGCGCCCCGGCACGCCGATGAGCAGCCGGTACGTCGGCCGCAGGGTTTGCACGTCGAACTCGCAGCTGCCGTTCTCCACGCCCGGCGTTTGCAGGGCATATGCCTTGAGCTCGGCATAG
>WQRM01000084.1 GCA_009786735.1 Oscillospiraceae bacterium
CGGGCGTTACCGCGAGTTTTCGCAGTTCGGCGTGGAATGCTTCGGCGCAGCCACACCCGCCGCTGATGCCGAGATGGTGTCGCTGGTGGCGGAATACTTCGCCGCCATTGGGCTGGAGAATTACCGCATTGAGCTCAACAGCATCGGCTGCCCCGAATGCCGCAAGGTCTATCTGGAGAAGCTGCGTGAATATTTCGATGGGCACACCGCCACGCTTTGCGGCACTTGCCACGACCGCCTGGCGAAAAATCCCATGCGCATTTTGGACTGCAAGTCGCCAAAGTGCGGCGACATTGCCACGCAAGCGCCGGCTACCATTGAGCACCTGTGTGGCGACTGCGACGCGCACTTCGCGCAAGTGCAGCAGCTGCTGTGGAGCATCGACATCCCCTTCACGCTTAACTCCCGCATGGTGCGTGGGCTAGACTACTACACACACACCGTGGTGGAGTTCGTGAGCGAGCAAGCCGAAACGGCGGGTCTTGTGCTCGGCGGCGGCGGGCGCTATGACGGGCTGATTGAGCAGCTCGGCGGTGCACACACGCCAAGTTGCGGTTTCGCACTGGGTCTTGAGCGCATTTTGCTGCACCTGCAGGCGGCGAACACTCCCCTGCCCGAGCGCGAAAACTGCGAGCTTTACATCGCCACGCAAGGCGAGCACGCCCACGCCGCGGCGTTCAACTTGGCCGCACAATTGCGCGCCGAGGGCATCGCCACACAGCTTGACATCGTTGGCCGCAGCCTGAAAGCGCAAATGAAGTTTGCCGACAAAATCGGCGCGAACTACACCTGCGTGCTCGGCGACAGCGAGCTGGAAAGCGCTGCCGTGCGCCTGAAAAACATGCAAACCGGCACGCAGCACGCCTTCAAACTCACCGACCTCGCCGAAGAGTTCGCGCACTTTCTCGTGCAACAAGCCCACGAAGAGTTGACAGCACTATACGAAAATTAGGAGATTTTGCATGAGAAAACTAATTCCATACTTGCTCGCAGCCCTAGTTCCTTATGCCATTGCTGAGCTTGTCCCTTTTCTTTCAACGCGTATAAATAGCCGTTTAGGCGCTGTTGTTTTAATCATCTTACTTGCATTGACTTTCACTTGTTTATATCTTAATCGCAAAAAGATTAGATGGATAAGAAAACACACTTCTTCCCTTGGGAAGTACGAGGGTCGCTGGATAGAAATTTTGACAGATAAGCCGGATTATCCCTACGCCATATGTATGATTACATACGACGCAAAAAAAGAAAAGTATAAATTTAGCGGAAACAACTATGCAAAAGATTTTTCAGGAAGAAAGCGATCATTCAGCTGCAATGATTTTTATCTTAATCAAAATGGTTTCGGTTATGTTGATCAACTGGATGAGGGCACCACGAAAGGCTATGGGACATATTCTTTTGACGATGATGTTTCCTCAAATAATCCGACTAAAGCAAACGGATATTTCATAGACTTCACAGGAGAGTGCTGTGAATGTACTAGTTGCAGAGTCGTCATGTATAAGCTTGATAAGAAGTTTCAAAAAACAAAAGGCATTGATCCAAAACTTCCTGATCTTGATCTCATTAAGATATATCATAAACACTATGGTCATCCACATTTCCCTAAATCTTCGGAGGTTTCTAGCATATGCTAACAAATTCACAAAAAAACGAATTGATACGCGCCGCTGTCGAAGTGCGTGATTGGGCTTATGTGCCCTATTCGCGCTTTAAAGTTGGTGCTGCGTTGTTAAGCAAAACAGGACGAGTTTTTACTGGTTGTAATTTCGAAAACGCTTCGTTTGGAGCAGGTGTCTGCGCAGAACGTGTGGCACTCGGAAACGCCATTTCGGCAGGTGAAACTGAGTTCGTCGCCATTGCTGTTTGCGGTGACGACAAACCCACCCCGCCCTGCGGAATCTGTCGCCAATCCTTGGTCGAATTCGGCGAAATTATAGTGTACTGTGCAGATTCCATCGGCGAAAAAGTTACTGAGTTTACTTTACGCGAGCTGTTGCCCGTGTCCTTTGAATTTGCATCCAAAAATCCTTGAGAAAGACGAAAAATAAAATACATGACAAAGAAAAATAGAACACCTGTGATGATAGAAATCCGCGATTCGCACCGCGTGCAGGGCGAGTCATACAGCTCGGAAATCCTGTGCGACGGCATGCTGGAGCAGCTGGACGATGGCTGGCAGCTCAATTATGTGGAACAAAGTGAGGGGCTGCAAGGCAGCCGCTCGGCGCTGCGCGTGCACGACCAAATGGTGTCGCTGCGGCGCGAGGGCGAGTTCCCGCTTGACCTCACCCTTGAGCAAGGCGTGCGCCACAAGTGCTACTACAACACCCCCGCCGGCATGATGCAACTGGGCGTGTTTGCGCGGCAGGTGCAGTCGAAACTGACACGCGCAGGCGGGCAGATTAAGCTCGACTACACCCTCGATTTTTCGGCCGACATGGTCAGCAGCAACCAACTGGAAATTACGATTACCACACCAAGGATAGAGCGTTTGGAATGATATTGGGTGATATCCATGACGCGTTGGTGCCTTTAGCACCTAGAAAGAATGGGGGAAGTATGTTAGACCAACTTAGTGCGATTGCCGCCGCCGCGTTTGCGCAATGCGGCTTTGAACCCACGCTGGGGCGTGTGATTTTGTCGAACCGGCCGCAGTTGTGCCAGTTCCAGTGCGACGGCGCAATGAAGGGCGCGAAGGCACTGCGCCGCCCGCCGCTTGAGATCGCCCGTGCCGTGGCCGACGTGCTCGCCGCGAACCCCGTGTTCGCCAGTGTGGACGTTGCGCCACCGGGCTTCATCAACCTCAACGTGACAGATGAGTTCCTGTTGCAAAGCCTCACGGGTGCAGCGGGCGATGCTCGCTTGGGCGTGCCTGCAGATGAAAATCCGCGCATGATTGTGCTGGATTACTGCGGCCCGAATGTGGCAAAACCCTTGCACGTTGGGCATTTGCGCCCGGCGATTATCGGCGAATCACTCAAACGACTGATGAAGTTCATAGGTCATAAGGTCATTGCCGACAACCATCTGGGTGACTGGGGCTTGCAAATGGGTCAAGTGATTGCCCAGTTGGAAGAACTGGGCGTCGCGGAAGCAGACATCACTGCCGAACTGCTGTGTGACGTGTACCCACAGGCCAGCGCACGCAGCAAAACCGAGCCGGAGTTTCGCAAAAAAGCGCAAGATTATACCGTGGCGTTGCAACAGCGCGACCCCGAAAAGTTTGCGCTGTGGGAGAAAATCGTGGAAACGTCGTGCGTGGATTTTCGCGAGAACTTCGCGGTTTTGGGCGTTTCATACGACTATTGGTATGGCGAAAGCTATGCCGACCAGTTCATTCCCGCTGTGCTGGATATTCTGAAACAGCAAAATTTGCTGCGCCTCGACAATGGCGCACAGGTGGTTGACGTTACCCAAGAAGACGATAACCCACCCATGCCACCTGCAATCATAATCAAGAGCGACGGCGCGTATAACTACGAGACCACCGACGTGGCAACCATCCACCAGCGCGTGCAGGAATTTGCGCCCGATGAGATTTGGTATGTGGTGGACAAACGCCAAGCGCTGCACTTCAAGCAAGTGTTCCGCGTGGCGCACAACAGCGGTATCGCGCCCGCCGCGCTGCGGCTTTCGCACATCGGCAACGGCACGATGAACGGCAGCGACGGCCGCCCCTTCAAAACGCGCGACGGCGGCACTATGCGCCTGAGCGACCTGCTGGAGCAAGCCACCGCACAAGCGATGGAGAAAATCGCAAACTCCACTTACATCGCTGAGCAAGACAAAGCCGATGTTGCCCGCAAAATCGCCGTGGCCTCCATTAAGTTCGGCGATTTGAGCAACCACTGGACGAAAGATTACATCTTCGACCTGCAAAAATTCCTGTCTTTCGAGGGCAAAACGGGCAGCTATATCCTCTACACCCTCGCGCGCATCAACTCCATCTTGGGCAAGGCGAGCGATGACAGCCCGCAGTTCACGCAGCTCACCGGCGATGCCGAGCGCGAGCTTGCCATCGGTCTGCTACTAACCGGGCAGCAGTTCGCCCAAGCCGCCGCGCAGCAAGCGCCCAACTTCGTGGCCGAAAGCGCCTACACCATTGCCGTAGCCTTCGCGAAGTTCTACCACGACAGCAACATTTTGGGCGAAACCTGCGCACAAGCCCGCGCAAGCCGCCTTGCGCTGTGCAAGCTCACGCGTGACTTGCTGCTGCTGCACCTGGATATTCTGGGCATTGAGGCCGTGGAGGCAATGTAACATGGCCGTTGAAGCAAAATATCAAAGCGATGTGGATATCATCCTCTCGCACCGGCACGACCTAGGCGCTGACTTTTGGACCACGCCTGATAACCGGCTAATTAAAGGCTCGCCGTTTTCGTGCTTAGACAGCGCACTGATGCTGCTGGAGCTTGGCATGCAGCCTGACGACCCCATTTTGCAAGCCGTTACTGAGTTGTTTTTCGGCACATGGCGCAAAGATGGCCGCTTCAAGCTCTACCCAACTGGGGCAATTTTNCCCTGCCACACGGCTTATGCCGCCAATTTAATGTGCCGCCTAGGCTACGTGCAGGATGAGCGCATTCAAGCCACGTTGCAGCACTTCTTAGCCACGCCCTACACCGACGGCGGCTGGCGCTGCAACAAATTTTCTTTTGGCAGAGGTCCGGAAACAGAGTACTCCAACCCGCTACCCACGCTCAATGCGCTTGATGCGTTTCGCCACAGCAACTACCTGAACAACGAGCCAAAGCTGGACGACGCCGTGGAATTTTTGCTTGCGCATTGGACAATCCGCAAGCCCATCGGTCCATGTCAGTATGGCATGGGCAGCCGATTCATGCTGGTGGAGTACCCGCTGTGGGGCTACAACTTGTTCCAGTATGTTTATGTGTTGTCGTTCTACCACAAAGCCAAGCAGGATGATCGCTTCTTGCAGGCATTTCACACCCTGCAAAACAATTTAGTTGACGGCATGATTGTGCCGCAGCGCAACTCTGCAAAACTTGCACAGCTATCGTTTTGCCAAAAAGGTCAGCCCAGCGAGTTGGCCACCAAGCGATATCACGAAATCACAGCAAATCTCAGCGCATGAAGAATAAATTACCAGTCCCTTTCGCATACTAACGGAAATGTGCGAAGGGGGCTTTTTCTATGAAAGCAGTCATCATGGCCGGGGGCGAGGGCAGCCGGTTGCGGCCGCTCACCTGCGACATGCCAAAGCCACTGGCGCGTCTGTGCGGCAAGCCGGTGCTGGAATACATCTTCGACCTGCTGCTGCAACACGATGTGCGCGAAGCCTGCGTGTCGCTGGGCTACTTGGCCGAGCAAATTGCGCAGCGCTACCCCAACGGTCAGTATGATGGTCTGCCGCTTTCGTTCGTGAAAGAAGAAAGCCCGCTGGGCACCGCCGGCGGCGTGGCGCTTTGCGCGCGTGACTGGGATGACGACTTCCTCGTCATCAGCGGCGACGCCATGTGCGACCTTGACCTAAGCGAAGCCATCGCGCGCCACAACAGCAGCGGTGCGGCAGTGACGATTCTGGGCGTTGAGGTGGACGACCCGCGCGAGTACGGCTTGATGCAGCTGGACGAAAACGGCGATGTTTCGGGCTTTGTGGAGAAACCCGCCTGGGGGCAGGTGACCACAAACCTCGCCAACACCGGCATCTATGTCATCCGCGCGGACGTGATGAGCCTCATCCCGGCGCAGGCAAAGTTCGATTTTGCGCAGGATCTCTTCCCTGCCCTGCTCGCACGCGGCGAGCGCATCGCCTGCTGCAACAGCGCGGGCTATTGGTGTGACATCGGCGACCTGCCTGCCTATCTGCAGTGTCAGCGTGACATGCTCGACGGCGCGGTGCAGTGCAACATGCCGCCCAGCCACACGCCGCGCGGTGGCGATTTCACCATCATTCCGCCGGTGCATGTGGGCGAGCACGTCACCATCGCCGACGGCGCAGTCATCGGCCCGTATGCCGTGTTGGACAACCATGTGCGCGTGGGCGAGCGTGCGAAAGTGCGCGCCAGTGTGCTGCTTGAACACGCCGACGTTGCCGTTGATGTCAGCCTCACCGGCGCGATTGTCTGCCACGGCGCACAATTGCGTGCAGGCGTGGCCTTGTTTGAGGGCGCAGCCGTCGGCGAGCGCGCATGCATCGGTGCGGGAGCAACGCTAATGCCCGGCGTGTTCGTTTGGCCGCAAAAGCAAGTTGACCCAGCCGCTCATGTGCAGCAACATGTGAAGCTTGGTCACCAAAGCGCTGCGCTGTTTGCAGACGGCGGCATCGGCGGCAGCGAGGGCGTGCGCTTGACGCCCGAAGCCTGCGCGGCACTAGGCTGCGCCATCGGCAGCGTGAAAAGCTGCAAGAAAGCAGGCATCGCCCACGACGGCACGCCGCGCGCCCATGCGCTCGCCATGGCGATGAAGAGCGGCTTGCTCGTCACCGGCGCGCACCTGTGGTCGTTCAACGGCGATTGCTTTGCGGCGCAGCTGTCGTTCTACACCGCATTTTGCGGGCTGGGCGTGGGGATTTTCATCACCGGCGGCGACGAACCGACCATCTTGCTGCGCGGCGAGGGCGGCTTGAGCCTCCCCCGCCAGTTAGAGCGAGAAATCGAAACCCGCCTGCGCCGCGCCGAGTTCACCTATGCCGACGACGAAGACTGCCACGACATCGCTGACATGCAAGCCATGCGCATGATGTATACCCGTGAGATGCTGCGCCAAGCACCGCAGGGGCTCAAGGGCG
>WQRM01000085.1 GCA_009786735.1 Oscillospiraceae bacterium
AACACCCGGGCATTACACCGGCTGCGGCGCGAGAGGTGATTCGCGAAAGTGTTACCCCATGGCGTTTTGCAAGCGACCTGCGCTTTGGTCGCGGCATCTTGAACATTAGCGAATGGATTGGCGGCATGCTTTGGCTGCATCAATCGGATGTGTTCATTGACCGTTCGCTGAACACACAAGCGCAACTGTCGGCGTTTGTGTTCCCCACGCAACCCTTGGTATGGAGCAGCAGCGACACCAGCGTGGCAACCGTTAACCAAAGTGGTCGGGTCACCGGCTTGACGCCGGGCAGCGCGACCATTACTGTTGCGACGCAAAACGGTGAGCTCGCCGACCAACTGACCGTGACGGTGGTGAATGTTGGCGTGACGGGCGTGGTGCTCAACCAAACAAGCGAACGCGACATTATCATCGGCGAAACGTTTCAGCTCACGGCAACCACGATTCCCGCCAATGCGTGCAGCCGAAATGTGGTTTGGAGAAGCAGCAATAGCTCTATTACGGTGGACCAAAACGGCTTGGTGACAGCGGGCAACAATGCGAACCGCGTGGCAGACATCACCGCGCGCATCTATCGTGGTGATGGAGAATATGTGCAAGCGGAAACTCGGTTTTGGACGGTGTATGCGCCCGCCACCCGCTTAACGTTGGATGTGACAGAGCACACGATGTACTTTGGGCAAGATGTGCGAGTGACTGCCGCGGTGCAACCTGCCAATGCGGATCAATTTTTGCATTGGCGTAGCAATGATCCTTCAGTGGCGGAAATTATATCGAGTGGTGGAGTCTGGCCAACATGGATAGTTGCCCGAGGTGCGGGCACGGCGATCATTACTGCACAAACCAGATGCGGCAGCCACTCAAGTCAGGTGGTTATCACGGTGCCGTTTGTGCCGGTTGAGGGCATCACGCTTAATCGTTCCGAGTGGACAATCAATGAAAATTCAACGGGAGTTCGTTTGTCGCCGCAACTCACACCTGCCACTGCGCCAAATCGCGAGGTTACGTGGACAACCAGCGACCCATCTGTTGCAACCGTGCGACACTACGGCTTTGTTGATGCTGTGCCCGGTCCGGGCGGCGTGGCGATTATCACCGCAACCACGCAGTGCGGTGGTCACACGGCGCAAGCGACGATTACCGTGCTGCCACGGGTAAGGGTAACGGGTATCACCATCGCCGGCGCTGCCACGCGCGCACTGAACGTGAACCAGACGTTGCAACTGACTGCGACGGTTACGCCTGCCAATGCGGCAAACCGCAACGTGCAGTGGCAATCGACCAACCCGTCCGTTGCGACGGTCAACGGCATTGGCGGAGTCACCGCGCGCGCACCCGGCACGGCAACCATTATAGCTACGGACGCCCAGACGGGCGACTTCAGCGCGCAAGTGATAATCACCGTGAGCCGTCCCGTCACCGGCGTGAGCGTTTCGGGCGCGCCTGCACAGCTAACGCGAGGTCAAACGGCGCAATTGACGGCAAACGTAACCCCCGTCAACGCAACAAATCGCAACGTCACTTGGCGCAGCAGCGACACCTCTGTGGCGACGGTGAGCGCAAGCGGCGTGGTCACCGCAGCCGGTCGCGGCGCGGCGACCATCACCGCCACCACCGTCGACGGCAATCGTACTGCACAAACCACCATCCGTGTCTACAACACCATCTTCAGCACTCGTTGGGAGGCCACGTTCTTCAACTGGCTGCTGTTTTTCCTGGGCTTTGGGTTCATCTGGATGTGGTTTTAGGGAATTGCACTCACCCGCAGACTTGATAGGATTTTATCGCGAAGGAGGTGTTTTTGTGATTTTGATAGCTATTATCATGTGGCTTCTGTCCTGGTTTACAGACCTTATACCTTAAATTCGCGCAGAATGACCGTTAGTCAATCGCTTGGTTCGTAATGACACGGCTGTTCGAGTTGTATGGAGTGGAAACTCAACTGGCCGGACACGGCGGATGACATGGGTAAGTTTGAGCCAACGAAACAGTGGCGTAAGCCTTAAAAATAAAGTTAGGAGAGAATACTATGAATTGGTTACCACATATTGCGACTGTTGTTGTGGCGGTGATTACGGCGCTTGCCTCGTATTTTGGAGCTAGACAAAAGGGAAAAGCAGATTTGAAAAAGCTAGCCGAATCAAATCAAGCAGAAACCAACCGACTGATGCAACAACACGAAATTGATATTGGCAACTTGAGAGAAAAACATAAGATGGAGTTGGAAATTACAACGCTAAAGCATGAGCAGAATCTTCAGTTGCTAAAGGCACAATCAGAAATTAAAAATACCGAGCAAGAACAAGCGATTGGAACATCTTTAATTAGCAATGTTGCGAATGATTTTTTAACAAGCCTTTTAACAAACCCCAAAGAAGCAGAAGAAAAACTAGCTGCCCTCGAATCGCTAGCAAACAGATATAGCGAATAGTGCATAACAAAAACCCGCTTGAACGTAGCATTCAAGCGGGCAAATTATTCCCGTTTAATTCAGTATCAAAATGGTATCAGTGCTTGCTTGCAAAACGCGCAAAGTCTTGTTTATTAAGGCTTTCGCAGGCCGCCGCAATCACTCCCATTCAATCGTCCCCGGTGGCTTGGGCGTGATGTCCAGCACCACGCGGCTCACGGCGGGGATTTCCTCGGCGATGCGTTGCGCGATGCGACCGAACAGCTCAAGCGGCAGCGGCGCACAGGCGGCAGTCATGAAGTCGCTCGTCACCACCGCGCGCAGGGCAATCACCGGGCCATAGACCCGCTGTTCGCCCTTGAGACCCACGGAGTTCACGCCGGTGTGCACGGCAAAATACTGGCTTGGGCGGCTGTCGGCGGGCAGGGCATCGAGCGCTGCGCGCAGGATGGCATCGGCGGCACGCAACACGTCGAGTTTCTCTTGCGTGATGTCGCCAATCACACGCACACCAAGACCGGGCCCGGGGAAGGGCTGGCGATTCACCAGCGCGGCAGGCAGGGCAAGCAGGCGCCCCAGCTCGCGCACTTCTTCTTTGTATAGCCACTTCAGCGGCTCAACCAGCGCGAACTGCATGTCTTCGGGCAGACCGCCCACGTTGTGGTGGCTTTTGATGACTTCGCTGCCGTCGGTGCCGCTTTCGGCGATGTCGGGGTATATCGTGCCCTGCGCGAGGAAGGGAATCGTGCCGAGTTTGGCGGATTCTTCGTCGAACACACGGATAAATTCTTCGCCGATGATTTTGCGCTTTTGCTCAGGATCGATGATGCCAGCGAGTTTTTGCAAGAACCGTGCTTGTGCATTCACGCGGATGAGCGTGAGCGCTTGCCCGGCAAAGGCGGCTTCGATTTCATCGCCCTCATGTTGGCGCATCAGACCGTGATCCACAAACACGCAGGTCAGTTGCCCCGGCAGCGCACGGGTTAGCAGCGCGGCGCACACCGAGCTGTCCACGCCGCCGGAGAGTCCAAGCAGTACGTTTTGGCTGCCCACTTGCTGGCGAACCGCTGCCAACTGCATGGTCAGATAGTGCTCTATGGTGTAGCTTTCGGCTGTGCCGCAAGCTTGTTGCAGCAGCGCACGCAGGGTGTCGCGTCCGGTTAGGTTGATGGTCATGCTGGTTCCTCCTGCCAAGTGTAATATCTTTCTATTATAGCAGATGGCGCGCGGCAAGTCAAGCTTTGTGTGAAATTTTCTCGCACTCCAGTCTAGTGTAGGGGCGGCAACCTGCCGCCCGTTTCTCTTTTGCGCGCCATAAAATCCCGGGCAGCAGATCGCCGCCCGAAAATTTCCACACGGCATCAAGACACACGGGCGGCAGATTGCCGCCCCTACACGCGGGGTTGCGGGCGCTGCCACAAAGATTTTTCTTGCACATTGGCGCGCAGTGTGTTATAATAGACTGTATTAGATTTAAGGAGGGCAACATCATGCCAATGGTCACCACAAAGAAAATGTTCGAGCAAGCCTACGAAGGCGGCTACGCGGTTGGCGCGTTCAATGTCAACAACATGGAAATCATCCAAGGGATCGTGCAAGCCGGGCAAAAGCTCAACGCGCCGCTCGTGCTGCAGGTGAGCAAAGGTGCTCGCGCCTACGCAAACCACACCTATCTCGTCAAACTCGTTGAGGCTGCGGTGGAAACCACCGGTTTGCCCATCGCGCTGCACTTGGACCACGGTCCGGACTTCGAGACCTGCAAAAGCTGCATCGACGGCGGCTTCACCAGTGTCATGATCGACGGCTCGCACCACAGCTTTGAAGACAACATCAAGCTCACCAAGCAAGTGGTGGAATACGCTCATGCCCACGGCGTGACGGTTGAAGGCGAGCTGGGTCAGCTGGCCGGCGTGGAAGACGACGTGAACGTGAGCGAAGAAGATGCCAGCTACACCCGCCCCGAAGAAGTGGAAGAGTTCGTCGCCCGCACCGGCGTGGACAGCCTGGCCATCGCCATTGGCACCAGCCACGGCGCGTTCAAGTTCAAGCCGGGCACCGAGCCCCAACTGCGCTTCGACATCCTCGACGACATCGCGAAACTGCTGCCGGGTTTCCCCATTGTGTTGCACGGCGCAAGCAGCGTGCCGCAAGAGTTCGTGCGGCAAATCAATGACCTCGGCGGCGCGCTGGAAGATGCCATCGGCATTCCCGAAGACATGCTGCGCCAAGCCGCGCGCGGTGCTGTGTGCAAGATTAACATCGACAGCGACCTGCGCCTTGCCATGACCGCCGCCCTGCGCGTGCACTTGAGCGAAAACCCCGCTCACTTCGACCCGCGCCAGTACCTCACGCCTGCCCGCGCGGCGATTGAAGCGATGGTTGCGCACAAAATCAAAACGGTGCTCGGTTGCGCGAACAAGGCGTAACCCCCACCGTCACGCTTGCGCGTGCCACCTCCCCCAAGGGGGAGGCACTGAGCGTCTGCGCTGATTTTACGCAGCGATTTTTCCACTTGAAAAAACAGCTTGACAAAACTCAACCCGCACAGTTGATGCCTCCCCCTTGGGGGAGGTGGCGCGAATGCGCCGGTGGGGGTTCGGAGGTACACATGCACGACCCCATCCTCACCCTGCATGCCGCGCAGGATTACGCAACGCACCGAGCCTTCCTGCAAGCAAAACAGCGTGGTTGGCCGTTTGCGTTGGCAGGAATGTTGGCGCTTGGGGCGATGGGACTGACTGGTGGAATTCTGCTCAATGAACTGCGCATGACTCTGTATTCAGCGGCTTTTCTTTTGTTGGTTATATGCAGTTCTGCGTGGTCGCTGATCAGAAAGCCCCAGGAACGCAAGCTTTATCAGCAGCTGGAGGAAAACCCCGCAAGCGAGACGTTCGTGTTCTTCCACGACCGCATTGAATACACCGGCCAAAGCAAGACGGCACCACATATCGCTGCAACTTGGCAATATGATTACTTCGCCAGTGCATGGGAGTTCCCCACGTTCTTCACGCTCAACAACCCCAATGGCAGCATTTCGCTGTTCGCCAAAGATGCCATGAGCGACCACGAGCAGGAAACGTTTCGCGCGCTGCTGGACGAAAAGTATGGCAAGAAGTTCACCGAGCGCACCCATGTGCCCAAGCAAGTGTAACCAGCAAAGCCCCCCTCAACACCGGGGGCTTTTTTTCATGCGCAGGGGCAATTTTACGCGCGCGGGCATATAGTGAACTAAACCATAAATACAGGGAGGAATGCGCGATGGACCAACACCCGCATTACCATTGGGGGAATGCCGCCCACGCACAGCCGCAAGCTGCGCATCCGCCGGGTCATGATCAAAGTGCCGCTGTGCCCAAATCGCCGGCTCGCCTCACCGCGCAGGTCTACCAAAACAACCACGCCTCGCTGCAATGGGGCGCATCCAAGGGCGCAGACGGCTACATCATCCTGCGCGGCAGCCAGCCCGCCACCATGCAGCCCATCGCCGCCGTGGCAGAGCGCGCCTTCGTAGACACCACCACCCAACCCGGGCGTACATATTTCTACTGCATTTCGGGCTACAATCGCCATGGCAAAAGCCGCCCCTGTGACTACGCCAGCGTGACCCTGCCGCCTGCACACCAGCACATGCAACCCAGCTGCATGTCCGCGCCGCCACATGCACCCATGCCACACCAGTATGCGCCACAGCCGCAATTCGCGCCACCGCATGCGCCCATGCAGCCGCACCCGCAGATGCCATCGCAACCCCAAATGCCGATGCACCCGTCCATGCCTTCGCATCCGCCAGAACCGCCCACACCGCCGCTGCAAGCTCCGGCGCAGTTGTGTGCCTTTGCGCATGGCTCGCGTTACATTGCGTTGCGCTGGCAGTCGCTGCACAGCGACGTGCAATACCGTGTGTTCCGCAGCGAAAGCCCGTGGAGCGGCTATGCCATGGTGGGCGAAACCGGCGACACGCACTACCTCGACGCAGCGCCCGAGCCCATGACGAAATATTACTACTTCGTGCAAGCTGTGCACAACGGTCGCACCAGCCAGGCCAGCGCAATGGCAGAGGCGCAGTCGCTCCCGGCGCTGCCTACGCCCGAAATGCCGCAAAACCTGCGCTGCATCCCGCAAGACAACGACAGCGTTGAGCTGCGCTGGAACGCCGCCAACGCAGCCTCGGCCTATGTTGTCTACGCTCGCTACGACCCAGCCGAGGACTTCAGCATCATCGGTCACGCGCTCGATTGCAGCTTTCTGCACAAAGACCTGCCGCCCGACGCCTACGTGGAATACTGCGTGCAGGCCTACCACGACAGTGCCGCCAGCGAGCCCACACCCATCTGCGTCTGCGGCGG